>CATAPZ010000093.1:0-2105 GCA_949486955.1 Cryomorphaceae bacterium
AACGAATTGATCGAGCGCGACGACGTGGCGGTCATTGATACACGCAACGATTATGAAGTGGGCATCGGCACATTCAAAGGCGCAATTGACCCGGAAACGACCAGCTTTGGCGAATTTCCTGCGTGGTGGGAGGCCAACAAGGACCGCTTCCACAACAAGAAAATTGCCATGTTCTGTACGGGCGGTATCCGCTGCGAGAAATCGACAAACTATTTGATGAGCCAAGGGGTAGACGATGTATTTCACCTCAAGGGCGGCATCTTGAAATACCTCGAGGAAGTGCCTGAGGAACAGAGCACATGGGAAGGCTCGTGTTTTGTATTCGACGGCCGCGTATCGGTTGAGCACGGGCTGCGCGAAGGCCCCCACGAGATGTGTCACGCGTGCCGCAAGCCTGTTTTGCCAGAAGACAAAACAGGCGCAGAATGGGAAGAAGGCGTTTCTTGCCACCAGTGCATTGGTGAGACTTCGGAAGACGATAAAACCCGCTTCCGTGAACGCCAAAAACAGATCCGCTTAGCCCGCGAACGTGGGACAAACCACATGGGTATTCACGGAGTTGAGTGAATATTGCAGTTCTTGCGTGATATATTTACTTAGACGGATAGGCGGCTGAAGCCGTACTCTTTGTCTGAGAAGGATTTCCTGCTGTTGGCTCAATCTTTCTGATTGTGATGTATTGATGACGCGAAAGATAATCCAATGATTGTCATACCGACAGCGCCTGTTATCAGTTCGTGGACGTGAAAAATTGACTGCATGAACATCACTAGCGATAATGCAAATATGGAATAAAATGCTCCGTGTTCCAAATATCGAAATTCCGCAAGTGTGCCTTTTTCAACGAGCATAATCGTCATTGCCCTCACATACATGGCGCCAATGCCAAGGCCAATCGCGATCAGTAGTATGTTGGTCGTTAGCGCAAAAGCACCAATAACGCCATCGAACGAAAAGCTAGCATCTAATACTTCGAGGTACAAAAATGCCCCTAAACCACCTTTAGCACCAATTTCAGCTGTCCGGCCTGCTATATTATCTAAAACTGTACCGAGCCCATCAACTGCTACAAACACAAGCAGACCCATGATTGCTGACGTAACGAACTGAGCTGAATAATCATTGGGAAGAATTCGTGAAATGGTAAGTACAGTAATCAAAACTAACGCAATTTCCAAACCTCGGATGGAACTACAGTAGCGTAGACCTCTTTCAATTGGACCGATCCAATCAATAGTTTTTTCGCTATCAACAAAAAACTTAAGGGCCACCATCATCAGAAAGGTTCCCCCAAATGCTGATATTGGACCATGTGCATTGCCAATGATACGTGAGTACTCATCTGGATCAGCAAGCGCTAAATGCATTGCCGCGAAAGGATTTATCCAAGCAAAAATTGCAACAATGGCCAGAGGAAAAACTATGCGCATGCCAAAAACTGCGATTAAGATGCCCCACGTCAGAAACCTCTGACGCCAGACCGGTGTCATTTCTTCAAGTTTGTTGGCATTTACAATTGCATTATCAAAAGAAAGTGCGATCTCAAGCGCGGCCAAAACAATGCCAACGATTAAGAACGATATAAGACCCGAGATAGTTCCTTCAGTAGCCCAACCAAGCCAAGCAGAGAGACATAGCCCGACAAAAGTAGTGGCTAAGGGCCATTTTAAATATGAAGTTACGGTACGTTCACTATTCATAAATTAATTCCCTGACATTATTTCGGGCAGCCACAGTACTAACTGGGGGAATGCAAAGATTAGGCTTAGGCCGAGGAGCTGCACCAACATGAATTGCATCATTCCTAGATAAATGTCCTTCAGGTCCCAATTTGGCACCACTCCCTTTAGAAAATAAGCTGAAAGGGCAACTGGAGGCGACAGCCAAGCTGTCTGAAGGTTTACAGCAACCAAAATTCCAAACCAAACCATGAGATCATATCTCGATAACCCATGAATGTCTAAAGCCTCTACCGTAGGTAACAAAATTGGCACCACGATCAATACAATTGGAACCCACTCAAGTGGCCAACCCAGTAAGAAAATAAGAGCCATTACTAAAAACAGAATTAGATACGGAGACATATCTAGTCCAAGCAATATTTC
>CATAPZ010000094.1:0-2748 GCA_949486955.1 Cryomorphaceae bacterium
ATACCAAGTGCTTTGAAGGTGACCACGATGTCCTCTATCCTCTCGAAGAAAAGCGCAATCAATAGTGCCAGTATTCCAACAGCTACCAATGCTTTGCGAATACGGCCAATGCCCGAGGCGGCATCTTCATCTTTCTTAGGGAAAAGATCGTTCGTCACATTCAAACTCAACAAGAACAAATAAGTATCAGAAGTTGACAAAATAGCCGCAAAAAAGGCGATCAATACTGCCACCTGGAATTCAGGTGGAACCAGTTCAGTAAAAGTCCTTAAGACCATCATCTCGGCGTGTTCGTTGGCCACTGCACCAGAGATTGGGAAAGAACTGCGAGCGATAAGCCCAACATACGTGAGAGCAAAAGTCAATAAAATATTAATCCCCGCTCCTACTCGGAAACTTTGCTTTACCACAACTTCATTCTTCATGGCGAATACTTTCTGCCAGTAGTCCTGCGTCGCAAAAGGTGTCAGAATACCCAAGAGCAAAAAAGCAATGATGTTCACTGCCCCAGCGTTGAAGGGCTGGTACATTTCTTCAGGAACATCTCCTCCCTCATTGATAGTAAGAGTAACGAGGATAAGCACTAAGAATATGACCAAGAACTGGAAGATGTCTGTCTTCACTACAGAACCAAAACCTCCTACCAACAAATAGGTCAGCACGGTAATTAACATACCTAGCTTAGCCCAGGTTACAGGCACCCCTCCCAATTCATTCAATAGGTTTGATCCAACCAATAATTGAGTAGATAATAAACCCACATACCAGACGAAAATGACACCAATGACCCAACGCGCGGTCTTACGACCGTAACGGAAAACGAAGTAATCAGTTAACGTAAAGAATTGGTGTTTTAAAGAAAGTCTATACAGCTTTAATGCAAATGGTATAAAGAACAGAAAACCAAGTGTATATCCCACGAATATCCATGCTGCACTAATCCCATAGATGTAAACAAATGACGTGTAGACCATTAGCGTTACCGCGCTGACAAATGTCCCACTCAAGGTCATTAGTGATGGGAAAAAGCCCATGTTACGGCCACCAAGGGCAAAGTCATCTACTGATTTTGTTGAGGTAAGTCTACCCAACAGAATTCCAACAATTGTGAAACCAATTAAGACAAACCAAAGAAGATTAGAACTGATCATTTGTGAGTGTTAAGTGTTTTTCAATACGATTAATTATCGGCAAGTACTGATATCATATCCTTCCTTATGAAGTGTAGTTGTACCCATAGAGCTAATTAAGTCCATAACATTGCAATCACAGTCAAAAATTGGATAGGCTCTCAGGTAATTCCCGAAATTCAAATCTACCTCGAGGGTATCGCCATCCATCCTCCATGTTTTTGGATTTGGTATAGCATCCGCAATGGTTCCAAAGGTATTTGGTGTAGTGCTGTAAATGGTGTACCGTAAAGAATCCGTGAATTCATAAAGAGTATTATCAAAACCGTCAATCTGCCATCTACCAACAACTTCGCAATCCGGATCTTTGGTGCAGCTGGATAACACGACTACAATAGATAGTAAGGAAAGGAATCTTTTCATACGTTTAGATTTTAAACCATATTACTCAATATTTACGACATACAAGAAAATAAAAAGCCAGCCGAAAGACTCGGCTGGCCATTGCTTAACCCTAGTTAACACTCTACTTATAACCAGGTAAAACAGAATTATATTCAAAGACAGCTTCTTCAATGGATTCATTACGAAGCTTTTCACGGTATACGACTATACCTGATATTCCAGCACCGATTAAAGCAGGGACTGGTTCTTCATAGTCAATAGCCGTGGAAAACATTAGAGCCGCCGTATAACCCCAAAGAAAATTCCAAGCACGTAACCTACCAGCCTTGCGAAAATGACGTAACGCGTCAGAATCACTTACTCTAGAAAGCGCCTTTGCTTCACGGAACGGTAAACCCTCCTGATTCATTATAAGTCTGCCAGCTTCATACTTCATAGGAGGAGTAACCATTACTTCTCTAGAAGATCTTGTATTCAATGGTTGAGGCAACTCCTCTACCGTTTCGATCTCTCTTACCGGACTATTATTGGTAGGTGCAACAGATTCGATATCCTCAATAATGACTGTAGGTCCTTGTTCTTCTATCTCCACTTCGGTGGTTCTTTCTTCACTTTCTTCAACTGGTAAAGTTGGTAAGGGAGTAACTGCCTTAGTCGGTCTATACTTGGGCATCTTACCACCATTTCGCTTCACGAAATTGCGTAAGTTTCTTTTTTCTTCTTCGGTCAATTCCCAACGAACAACACTTCCATATCCGAGCATACAGTCTTGATAATCCATTCGATTTGCGAAAAAGATTTTAAGTTCTGGATAAGCGAGTGTCAAATCATGAAATTCCTGCGGAGATACTGCAACCTTCAGCTTAGCTTCTTTATACATCGCTGAGGTCACTGACCCAAAATTAGTCCCTTTTAATTCGAGTTGTTGCCCTTGAGCAACTCCAAAAACAAGTAGTAATAATGCTAGTAGAAAAGTTCTCATTTCATCATGTGTTTGATACCTCGAAGATGCAGGTTCAGAGAAAGAACGCAATCTGATGGTTATCTCATTAAACGCCGTTTTTATTGGATTTAATGACTCAAGATGAAAAATCGAAACTAAAATGATTCATTTATGAGATGTTTCAAAGCAAAAGGACTGCTAAACTTAGCAGTCCTTTCAAAAATTGAGTCGGGATGACAAGACTTGAACTTGCGACCTCACGCCCCCCAG
>CATAPZ010000095.1:0-7114 GCA_949486955.1 Cryomorphaceae bacterium
AAGTAGTAAATCCCAATGATGGCAGAATCTGATACGAATTCCTTCGGTTTTTCCACGAAGTTGTTGATGCTGCCGTCCTCAGCGAACTGGACTACACCGTACGCTGAAGGGTCATCTACTTGTTTTACCCAAATCACAGAATCTGCATCGGTATCTAGGGTAAAATCTGCACGGAACAAAGTGTCTGCAAAAGCAACCACAATTTCATCGTCCATGCTGTCGGCTGCACAATGAATGGCGTGTGCCGTACCGAGCGGTTTGTCTTGGTAATAGATGCTCCCTTTGGCACCTAAGTTTTCTGCAACATTCTTCAGATCAGCTTCAACTTGTTCGCCAAAATCGCCAATAATGAAAGCGATTTCATCCACCTTCTTATCACCACACACGCTCACAATATCTTCAACTAAGCGCTGAACGATCGGCTTTCCTGCGATAGGAATTAAGGGTTTTGGTACGGTGAGGGTATGCGGCCTGAGGCGCGATCCGCGACCTGCCATCGGTACGATAATTTTCATGTTTGTAAGGGTTTATTGGTTGTTGTTATTAGTTTTTTCCTGTGCTTCCAAATCCACCAGCACCGCGGTCTGTATCACTCAAGTCGCTGACGGCTTCCCATTGGAATTGGCTGTATTGGGCCACGACCATTTGTGCAACTCTCATGCCATCTTCTACTGCGAAGGGCTCGTTGCCGTGGTTAATCAGTAGTACGCCCACATCGCCGCGGTAATCCGCATCGATCGTTCCAGGGCTATTTAAAACGGTTACACCATGCTTGTAGGCCAGACCTGAACGTGGACGAATCTGCGCTTCGAATCCGTCGGGTAAGGCCATTGCAATGCCTGTGGGGATGAGCGCTCTCTCGCCGGGTTGCAGCACTATTGGGGCATCTATGTTGGCACGCAAATCCATGCCGGCACTTTGCGGCGTTTCAAATTGAGGAAGGGCATGCTTGCCGCTGTAGATTACTGGGATTTTCATTTTCTGAATACGAATTTAAAGAGTCCGTTGCGTTCCACCATGAACATAACGAAAAGGTAAGTTACGCCTAACCCAATTTTAAGGGAGACGTCGCTCAATGGAAAATAGTGCAGGGCAAAAGCCAAACCGCTCGAAACCACAACAAGCCCGCCAATCTTACTCCAGTTGTAAGGCACCTTGTAGTTGCGGTTTCCCCAGATCAAACTGGCGAAAAACATGGCGGTATAAGCGATAAGAGTAGTGATAGCCGCCCCTAGAATTCCCATCTGAGGAATAAGCGCAACATTCCCAACCACTGTAAAGAATAGGCCCACAAACGTGATGTAGATGCCATAGGCGGTCTTGTCGCTCACCTTGTACCACATGTTCAAATTGGTATTGATGCCAAGAATGACATTGGCGAGCAATAGAATTGGCACCAAATGAAGGCCTACCCAAAACTTCTCGTCAATAAAGAATTTCAAGTAATCTAGGCCCGCGATGATCAGGACAAAACCCACACACATCACCCAGGCAAAACCTTCCATGACCTTCGCCATTTTTTCTTTTCCATCGCCCAGGTTGGCGTTTTTGAAAAAGAAGGGCTCGGCCGCATACCTGAAGGCTTGATTGAACAACACCAAGAAAATCGAAATCTTATAGACTGCCCCATAAATACCCACACCCTGCGCCCAACTGTCCTGTGGAAGTAAATATTTAAGCAATTGGCGGTCGAGCATCTCGTTGGCAATCCCGGCTAATCCACCAATCAAAAGTGGGATTCCAAAGGCCAACAATCCCTTGGTATACTTTCTTTCAAGGTTGAATTTGAGCCCTCTAAATGTGGGCAGAAGGAGCACAAACATCAAGATAGACGCCCAAAGGTTTGCAATAAAAATGTATTGAACGCCCCGAAGTTCGTGTGTGAACCAAGGTGCCGCTCCGTTCAATTCCCATAACGCAGGCAAAAAGAAGTAGAGGTTTACTAAGACGTTTGAGAATATCAAGGCCAATTTTATTCCGGCGAACCGAACGGCTTTGTTTTGTCTTCGAAGTCGAGCAAAAGGAATGGCAGCCAGTGCATCCAAGGCTAAAATGGCAAACAGATAGCCCAAATATTCTGGGGTATCTTCATAACGCAAGGCACCCAGCAACGTGTTCTGACCAAAGTAAGTGAGCACCCCAAGGGCGCCGAGCACAAGTAAAATCATGGTAATAGAGGTACCAAAGACCTTACGTTCGTCCCAACCTTCTTTCTCGCTAAACCTGAAATAGGCCGTTTCCATACCGAACGTACAGATGACAATGAGAAAGGCGATAAGGCTGTAGAAATCTACATTGACCCCATATTCCGACTGGCTTAAAACTGCGGTCTGCAGCGGCACCAACAAGAAGTTGATCATGCGCCCTAAAATGCTGCTTAATCCGTAAATCGCCGTTTGTCCGGCGAGCTGTTTCATACCGTTACTCACACCTCAAATATAGCCTTTGGGTCGTACCTTTGGGCGACCTTAATAATGAACTCATGAACAAGCGATTTATTGTACCTATTCTCGCCCTAGTATTTGCCCTACCTGCAAAGGCACAAGAAGTAGCTATCGACAAGGAGGCTCCCAAGCGCATGCAGCGGTATTTATTCTTCCTCGCATCAGACTCCCTAAAGGGCCGTTTGCCTGGAACTCCTGGAAGTGATGTTGCGCGTGATTTTATCGAGCAGCGCATGGCAGAGTTTGGTTTGGAGCCCTACGGCGAAGACGGTTACCGCCAAGCATTCCCAGTACCTGAGTATGCTGCTGTGGATTACGATCAGACGGGTCTAAAGTTGGGCAAAAAAGTCCTCGTCCCTCATGTAGATTTCTATCCGGTGGCCTATAGCGCCAATGGTGAAATCTCCGGAAAAACGCTGAGCATAGGATACGGTATCGTCAAAGAAGACGGTTCTTACAACGATTACCAAGGCAAGGACCTTGGAGGTAAAATAGCCGTGCTCAACGTGAGTTCTCCAGACGGCGTTCACCCGCACAGTGCCTATGCAGCATACCATAGCGTGAACCAACGACTCAAACTGGCCAAAGCCAAAGGCGCAGCAGCAGTGCTCCTTATCAACCCTGAAAAAACAGCCTCGGATGTTCCTGAATTCTTCAAGGCCATCAACTCCATCGACATTCCAGTCTTGTTTGTACGCAACGAGGCAGCCGCTGAAAAATTGGCCAAGAAATCCCAAAAAGTGACCCTTGCCGTGAGTATGAAAGAGCGCTACAGCACGGGATATAACCTTGCCGGATTCATTAATAATAACAAGGCGCGCACGGTCGTCCTTGGTGCCCACTATGACCACATTGGCATGGGCGGCGAAAACAGCTTGTACAAAGGCGCACCAGCCATTCACAACGGTGCCGACGATAACGGTTCAGGTACAACACTTTTACTCGAAGCGACCCGCTACTACGGCAAGCGTCAGGACACCAACTACAATTACGTCATCCTCTTCTTCAGTGCTGAGGAAAGTGGCCTTATTGGGTCTAAATACTTCACAGAGCATCCAACCTTCCCATTGGAAACGGTGGAATACATGATCAATTTTGATATGGTGGGTCGCCTTCGCGATAACCGCCTCCAGGTTTCTGGAACGGGTACCGCAGAGCAGTGGGATGAAATCTTTGATTCACCTATCCATGATCTCGACATCAAAAAAGACCCTGCAGGTGTAGGCCCTTCTGATCACACTTCGTTTTACTATAAAAACTTGCCGGTACTTCACCTATTCACAGGAACACACGAAGACTACCACAAACCGGCCGACGATGCCGATAAGGTGAACTACAAGGGCATGGCAAAATTGGCTTCGATGGTCTACACCATTACTGCTCGCACGTCTTCCTACGAACGCCTAAACTTCCAGAAAACAACCAGTGCGGAGCAGAAAACTACACCGCGTTTCTCCGTGACACTAGGCGTTGTGCCGGATTACCTGTTTGGTGGACCTGGCCTTAGGATTGACGGTGCCACTGAGGGCCGTCCGGCCGCGAAGGCGGGCATGAAGGCGGGAGATATCGTTTTGAAAATAGGCGACTTTACCATCGATGACATCTATGCCTATATGGGGGCTCTTGGCGCCTTCAAGAAGGGCGATACCACCACCATCGTTTACAAGCGTGGGGATGAAGATATAGAAGCTGAAATCACTTTTTAATGGAGCAGAAATCACATAGCGTTGCAGTCATTGGTGGTGGTTCCTTCGGGACGGCCCTCACCAAAATCTTTAGTGATACCCTAGGGCATTGTGCTTGGTGGATGCACAACAGTGAAAGTGCTATGCATGTGATGTGCTACCACCACAACCCGCGCTATTTGAGTTCCGTTGGCTTTAAGCCTGAGGCCATTTCTGTCTTTACTGATATTGAGGCGTGTGTCGCTGAGGCCGATATTGTAGTTCTGGCTGTGCCAAGCGCCTTTGTCAAAGAGGTGCTGGCAGATTTAGATCCAGCATTGCTCCGAAAAAAGATTGTAGCCACAGCGATCAAGGGGATTATTCCCGATGAAAACATGATTGTGGGCCGTTACTTAAATGAAATTCTTGAGGTTCCAGAAGAGCAGATTGTCGTGATTACAGGCCCTTGTCACGCCGAAGAGATTGCACTGGAACGGCTGAGTTATTTGACGGTGGCAGCACGTGAAAAATCGGTGGCTAAAATGGTGGCACAATGCATGGAGAGTCACTACATGAAGTGCACCTTAAGCGACGATTTGTACGGTACTGAATATGCTGCTGTTTTGAAGAACATCTATGCCATTGCTGCTGGGATGTACCACGGCTTAGGCTATGGAGATAATTTCCAGGCGGTCTTAATGAGTAACGCGGCACGTGAGATGAATAGGTTCATGAAAGCGGTGAGCGACACCAAGGTGAACATTAACAAGAGCGCCTATTTGGGCGATCTGTTGGTAACGGGCTACAGTCAGTTTTCGCGCAATAGAATGCTCGGAAATATGCTCGGTAAGGGCTACACCGTGAAAAGTGCCAAGGCAGAAATGACTATGGTGGCGGAAGGTTATTATGCCGTACCACTTGTTCATAAGCTTCGCAGAAAACGTGAGGTGAAGATGCCTATCGTTAAGGCCGTTCATGCGGTTTTGTACGATGGGAAATCGGCGAAAAAAGAGATGGCAAAATTGGCCCAAAAACTAGGTTAAGCTCAAAACTTTGAAGAAATGAGGGCGTTACTAAGGCAGAACAACACGCAATGAAACGTATTCTAACCATATTTTTTTTAGCCGTTGCAACTACGCTTGCGGCCCAGGATGCTTCAACGATTTTAAAAAAGAGCGAGGCCTACTTACGCGGTGCACAAAGCACAGCCGAGGTCAGTATTACCACAGTTCGGCCGGGTTGGCAGCGTACTATGGATGCCAAACTTTGGAACAAGGGTACTGACATGAGCTGCATCTTAATTACTGGACCCAAGCGCGATGCGGGAACAGTATTTATGAAAAACGGCGAGGATATTTGGAACTATGTCCCTGCCATCAAAAAGTTGGTGGCTTTGCCCGCAGCGTTGGTTCAAAACTGGATGGGAACCGATATTTCGAACGACGCATTGATCAATGCGGGTGCTTTGACGGTCGATTACACCCCTGAGATTACTGGTTCGAAGCAGGTGGCGGGAGCTGATTGCTGGGTATTGGAGTTAACGCCGAAACCCGACGCTCCGGTCGTCTGGGGTAGAATAATTGCTTACATCGATAAAGCTACGTTCGTACAATTGGGCGGTGAGTTTTACGACGAAGACGAATTTCTCGTGACGGAAATGCAAGCCTCTGAATTGACCAATTTTGACGGACGAAAACTCCCTAAAGTGATCAAGATGGTTCCTGCAGAGGACCCGGAGAGCTATACTGAGATTCGGTACAGCTATGTGGACTTTACCACACCTATACCGGATAGTTTCTTTACGAAGGCTAATATTAAAAACGTGGAATAATGCTCAAGCTCGCTTGGCGCAACATATGGAGGAATAAAGGACGAAGCGTAATTACCATTGCGGCGGTTATGTTCTGTGTCATCTTCGCAGTTGTGTTGCGAAGCTTCCAAGTAGGTGTGTGGGAGAATATGATCCACGAAATTGTGGGCAACAACTTTGGATACCTTCAGATTCACGAGGACGGATTTTGGGCAGACCAGAGCTTGGACCGTACCATGGACCTAAATGCGGTAAATAGTGAAGAGCTACTCTCCGTAGAAGGGGTTGATCGATTGATCCCAAGAATGGAAAGTTTTTCGCTGTTGTACCACGGCAGCAACACGAAGGGCTCTCTGGTCATGGGAATTGATCCTGCCGTGGAATTGCCGGGATTGCAGCTGGACGACATTCTTTTGGAAGGACGTAGTTTTTCTAGAGACGATAGTGTTATTGTGGTCAGTGAGGGCTTGGCAAAGTATTTTAATGTTGGCCTTGGCGATACGTTGTTGTTCATGGGCCAAGGCTACCACGGCGCTACAGCATATGGTGCTTTTCCCATAGGTGGGATTGCGCGAATGACCAACCCGGAGTTGAACAAGCAATTGGTTTTAATGCCTTTTCAAAAGGCGCAATACATGTACAACTGTACCGATCGAGCCACCACGCTAGTTGTCGCTGTAGACAAGGATTCGGATTACGAGGCGGTGGGTGCTGCACTTAAAGGGTCGGGCGTTGAAGGATTAGAGATATTAGAGTGGAAGGAATTGTTCCCAGAGATCATTCAGACCATTGAGGTGGATATGGCCGGTGGCCGCATCTTTGTGACCATTCTCTATTTCATCATCTCTTTTGTGTTATTGGGTACCGTTATCATGATGGTGGCTGAACGCCAGCGTGAGTTTGGAATTTTGGTCAGTATTGGGATGAAGAAAACCAAATTGGCCTTTGTGACTTTACTAGAAAACATCATGCTTATAATGGGGGGAGCCATCGTAGGTATGGCAGTAGTTAAGCCGGTCCAATTCTATTTTAAGTACAACCCAATAGACCTCAGTGGCCAGATGAAAGAAGCCATTGAGCAATACAATTTTGAGCCCAAGCTCTACACCACCACTTCCTTTATCATCAACCTCAATCACGGAACCATAATCTTCTTTATAGGGGTGTTGGTGAGTTTATATGCAGTGGTGAAAATC
>CATAPZ010000096.1:0-1922 GCA_949486955.1 Cryomorphaceae bacterium
AGAATTCCTCTAAAGTCTAAAGGCTCATAATCACTCCTATCTTTTGTGCTTTCTCCTTTGATAAATACCGCCGGCGCAATGGCACAAAGCGTAAACACCACAGCTACCCAAATAGACAAAGAACGCGTTGCTTCATCCGCAGACGGGAACCAGGCCGGATCGTACATGATTACCCAGAACCACGGTGCAATCACCCAAGCCCATTGGCCGATCCACTGAGAGATGGCCATCACGTTGGTTCGTTCGTGATAATCGTCGCTCATCTCGTAGCCCATACTTACATAAGGAACACCGAATATAGTTAGGCCTAAATAGAACACAAAGGACCACACCATCACATAGGTGAAGTTGTATGCCACGCTGTTTTCACGGTACAACTGCCACAGCATGGCAAATGCAAAACCCATCAGCAAGGCGCCCCAAAAAACGTATTGACGACGGCGACCCCATGTACTTCTTGTATTATCAGAAATGAAGCCCATTATAGGGTCCATAATGCTATCAAAAGCGCGAGGTGCGAAGAAAATAACACCCCACATCCAACCTGGAAAACCTAAATCTTGGACCAATACTACCATGAAAATACTCATGGCTGCAGGGAACATTTGATTGGCTAACATGCCAATACCAAAGGCTATTTTTTGCCCCATAGGGACTGTATTCGTTGCACTCATCTACGCTTCAGATTTAGGTGTTTTAATTATGGTTTGAAGCGCTTGTGCCTCAATAGAAATCGTAGTGATTTCACCACTTATCTCTAGGTCAAAGCTTCTGGCTTGCGCTCCTTCGTTGAAGACTACTACAACCAGCGATCCGTCGGTATTTTCTGCAGCGGCAACCATTAATTCTTCATCACTACAAGTAGCCTCAACCACATTTGCACCTGGACGAATAAACTTGCTGAAATGCTGTAGGACATAGAACATCGGTGTGTAGTAAATCTCGTCGTTCTCTGTATCCACAATAACCGGTGCAATACACCAATTATTTGCCCAGTTCGGACCTCCTTGACGATCAAGCACCATATTCCAATCGACCCATCCTTGTACCCAATGGTTCAAACAACCTATGATATCACGTGCATAGCGGTTGACCGGTGCATATTTCGGATGCAAATGACGGTTGGCCTCCTCACGCCAGTAATAGCCCCAGTCTGTAGCTTCTTTCTCCCAATACCAATGGTCATTTTTCCATTCAGGAACTTGATTATCAATACAAGCTTCCGTTTGGAGCAAGAGCATTTCTGGAGCACTATTGTAGGCGTATTCCAATTCTTCTGGGAAATAATCGTAGGTACTTTCGTACCAGTGAACTGCCATACCGTCGTAGTATTTCTTAGACTCTTCGTCCTTGTACATTACATCAGCCCATTCTTGTATTCCTTGACGGTTCTGATCGTAGCCTAAAATGATCAAATCTCCTTTGCCGTCTGCTTCAAGTTGGGGACCTAAATGCTCATTTACGAATCGAGTCATTTCTTCAGGTGAGTAATGCATACTCTCCCAATTACCACCGTTGCCGTGCGGCTCGTTTTCTACAGTGAAGCCCCATAAATCAATACCCTCTGCGGTATATGCATCCACATACTTACTGAAGAACAATGCCCAAGTTGGGTAATATTCTTCCTTGAGTTTGCCGGCACGCCATTCGTTATTGTCCTTCATCCAAGGTGCTGCGGACCATGGTGATGCAAAGAGTTTAAAACCCTCTTCACTGATGTTCTGCGCATCCTTAATCATTGGAATAAGGTCGTCACGGTCTTCTTCGATACTGAAATGTTCCAGGTTAACATCACCTTCCACAGGTGTGTACGAGTAATTACTCACCGAAAAATCACACGAATTCATGTGTGTACGTGTTAAACTGTACGCAGAGCCTTCCTTAGAAAAATAGGATTGCAGTACCTCCATGCGATTTTCTGG
>CATAPZ010000097.1:0-1647 GCA_949486955.1 Cryomorphaceae bacterium
ATTTTCGAACCCAGCCTCTAAAAACAACGCTTGAATTTCTTCTCGGGTGAAATAGTGTAAAAAGGCTCGGTATTGCCCGCCGCATCGTTTATAGAAGATGTCACCACTGTCATAGCCTTGTTCCTCTAAACTGTATTTTTCATGCAATTGCTGAATTTCGCCACCCCATTCGAAGATGTTGCGAAGACAAAATAAATCAGCGAAGAAAACTCCCCCAGGATTCAAGTGCTTCTTGCATTTGCGCAAGACCTCTAGACGGTCTTCACGGCATGTTAGGTGACCAAAAGCGTAGAGGTAGGTGATGCAATCGTAGGTTTGATCTAAGTTGAATTGGACACTAGTGATATCGCCACATTGGGTTTTCAAACCTCGTTTTTCACTCTCCACTACCATTTGCTGACTGATATCCACTCCGTAGATATCGAACTGCTTTCCTGTTAGTTCTTTGATCTCAAGCGGCCTTCTTCCCGTACCACAACACAACGCTAGGTAGTCGTCAACGTGGCGTTTCATAAGCTCAACGGCTATGATTCTGTTAACCCCGGAAGTATATTTCCGCCGCCAATCTATGTTCAAATCATTGCCGTCGTAAGCCTTGGCTTGCTCGTCATAGTATTGGCCCAATTCTCTAAGTATTTCTTCTTTAGTTGGCTTTGGAACTAAAGGGGATATGTAATGACTGTTCTCAAAGGTTATACTCTCAAATCTGAACGAATTCTGTAGGATCCGCTTGAAATGATTAGGCTCCTCACTCTTCCAAGAGGCACTCTTAGCACCAGCTCCTAGTATTCCTATGGAACCTTCATCTATATTGTATAAATGCATGTCCTCGAAACTAGAAACAGCGGGATAATAAACATGTAAACTAATGCTAGCGGTATCCATATCATTCTCAAGTAAATGGATTGTGCCGTCAGGCTCTTCCACTACACCATTAGCTGTAAACTCAGTCACCTCGACTTCTTTGAGTACTCCGGCTTCATGAATGTATGCTCGGTTGATTATTCTGCCTTCTAAAACGCGAACTGCTCCATAGAAGCCCTCATGTTTGTGAATAGCACTCATCCCCTTTGGAGGCCACTTAATAGCAGTTACTTCAAAAGGTTCTTTTAACAACGGTAAACGAGAATAGGCGCCTTCTTCTACAGCTGGGAATTCCAAATTAGACAACAGAGCATCAACCTCTACAGAAGAGATATACGAGCAGATCTGGTCCATTGTTGGCGCGTTTGTAATAGGTGATTGCGGCAGCATTCTAAAGAATGAGTGGTTCTCTCTTAAGATACATAAAAGAGACGTTTTACCGTTATTTTTCTCCGTTGTCGAAAAAAATTAACCCTCGTGAACCTTTAAATTCCAATTCGCCTCGATGCCAAAAGTGGTTTTCGCAAGGCGCAAGAAGTTTTCTGTACTATCGCTTAGGTAAAATTTACTCTCCCCGAAACTCTCACCCGTCCAATGTTTGGCAACGGCCTCGGCAACTATGGAAGGTGCATCTACCCAATGTACTCCTGAAAGAATGGAAGCTGCGGCCTCCTTTAATAACGGGTAATGGGTACAGCCAGGAACTAGCGAAGTAATGCCGTTCATGGCCGGGTCATTTAAGTAGTGCGCTAGAACACTGGCATCTATCCCTGTACCTAGGAA
>CATAPZ010000098.1:0-1737 GCA_949486955.1 Cryomorphaceae bacterium
AAGGACGAAAGCTACAACGCTGCGGCCGAAGGTGAAGATGCAAAATGGGAGACTCGCAAAGTCCCGAATACCATTAACAACCCTAATCCAGCATGGGTACGCAAACCAGCGGACTTAACAGATGAAGACTACAAGTCTTTCTATAAAGAGCTTTACCCTACAAGCTTTGAGGAACCCTTATTCAATATCCATTTGAATGTAGATTTTCCTTTTGATTTAACTGGGGTATTGTACTTCCCTAAAATCAAACCAAACGTTGAACCACAACGCAATAAAATTCAACTCTTCCAGAAGCAAGTATTTGTCACGGATAGTGTAGAAGGTATTGTACCCGATTTCTTAACACTCCTCCATGGGGTTATCGACTCACCGGACATTGCGCTTAACGGGAGCCGCTCATACCTGCAAGCAGATGGAAACGTGAAGAAAATAGCTTCACACATCACTAAAAAAGTTGCCGATAAACTCGATGAGATGTTCCGTAAGGACCGTGCCGATTTTGAATCGAAATGGAACGACATGAAGATCATCATCGAATACGGTATGTTAACGGAGGATAAATTCTTCGATAAAGCGAAGAAATTCGCGATGTATGCGGATACCGACGGTGGCCTTCACACGTTTGAAGCGTACCTGGAATCCATCAAAGAGCAGCAAACGGATAAGGATAAAAAGACGGTCGTTCTGTATGCGTCTAACAAAGATGCACAGCACAGCTACATCCAAAAGGCGAAGTCAAAAGGATACAGCGTTTTATTGCTCGATTCTCCTTTGACCAGTCACTTGCTACAGAAATTGGAACAAGAGCACGAAAACACCACGTTTGCCCGTGTAGATTCTGATCTGATTGACAACCTGATTAAGAAGGACGAAACGCGTGTGGCAAAATTAAGCGACAAGCAAAAAGAGGAGCTCAAGACTCGTTTAGAGACTATAGTGCCAACAGAAAAGTTCACCTTAAAACTAGAAGATATGGATTCTACGGAAGCACCCTTAGCGATTACGGTTCCAGAATTCATGCGTCGTATGAAAGAAATGCAAATGACCGGTGGCGGTGGCATGATGGGTATGGGTGATTTCCCAGACATGTACGATCTTATCGTAAACGCAAACCATCCATTGGCTTCGAAGATTCTTGATACGGAAGATGCTGAGTCGCGCAGTTCGGCAGTGAATCAGGCTCTAGACCTTGCAAAGCTGCAGCAAAACTTATTGCACGGTGAGGAATTGACAGCCTTTATCGCACGTTCATACGAGATGTTAGGGAACGAATAACGGTTCGTTACTTGTTGATTAAATATTCCTATGTCTTAGGAATGTCAAGGGGGCTCCGGCCCCCTTTTTGTATTTTTACTTTTCATAAAAACCATTGACATCTATGAGCGCAGACGTTCTTTCCATAGCTACTCAAAACGCCACTTTGTGGACATCAGATTTATTTGACGCTGAAACGCGTGCCGAAGCAGGAGCCCTTTTGAAGAAAGGCGGTGATGCTTTGATTGAGCCATTTTATAAAGATTTGGACTTCGGTACAGGCGGTATGCGCGGTATCATGGGTGTGGGAACTAACCGTATCAATGCGTATACATTAGGTCTAGCCACGCAAGGATTGGCGAGTTACGCGCAAACTTTTTTTAATGGGAAGCCATTAAAAGCCGCCATCGCTTTTGACAGTAGAAACAACTCAAAGTCCTTCGCTCGTAAAGTAGCAGAGGTATTGAGCGCAAACGGTGTTCA
>CATAPZ010000099.1:0-17179 GCA_949486955.1 Cryomorphaceae bacterium
ATCGATGATGATATTCGCTACCTGCAAGACCTTTCAGAGGCAGAGAGTACTTCAAATCTCAAGCCTTGGACTTTGGTATTGCTCCTGCTCGCCGGTATACTATGGCTTTGGCAATTCATTCCTGAGCGTGGGAATAGACAGAAAGTGAATTGGAAAAAATCACAACTGAAAATCGTTCAAAAAGCATTCGCGGCACAAGAGGAGCAGCGCTACGGCACGATGCTGAATGCACTTGAATATGCCCTAGTGAAAAAAGGAATCCATCTCGAGCAAGTGCGCCTCGAAGCGCTAGAGAATATCTACGACACACCGACAGCACATCGCATTTTAGCTTTGATTGAACATTGTAATATGGCGCAATATGCACCTATTGCAGCAAGCGAAAATGCGCATCATCTAACAGAATTTGAAGAGGTATGGGAACAGATCTAACTGCAGTTGCAGATAGCGCCAAGGCACTGTACAACCTCGGTAGGTACAGCGAAGCGCTTGAAAAATACCAAAGCATCTATGCCTCGCAGGCAGAGAATGATGTATTGTGTTACAACATGGGGAATTGTTTTGCGCGCATGGGGGAATTGGGTGAGGCAAAGGTGTTCTTCGAGCGCGCATTGATTTACGCTCCGAACAACGCAGATGCTCAGCATAATTTAGATTGGATCAACCTCCGCCTAACGGATGCTCTTGTTGCCCCCAAGGAGGAGCTTGTTCAATGGATCGGACAATGGGAGCGCTCCATCATGAGCACAGAAGGATGGACCTTTCTCGCCTGGGTATTTTTAGCAGCGACTATGGTGTTATTGGTGCTGCGACGGACTAAAAATAGATCTTTAAACTGGAGGTGGCCGCTGACCACCACTGTGTTGGCATTTATCCTTCTGGGAATGAGTTACCTCAGCATTCCAAAAATCAAAACTGCGGTAGTCGTTGAGCGAAATTCGTACGGATACAGCGAGCCCTCATCCAATAGCAAGAGACTTGTACTATTGAGTGAGGGCAGCGCCGGAACTATTCTAGGAACAAATAATTCTTGGGTTTACGTTGAATTAGGCGATGGGCGTTTGGCTTGGTTCAAAGGGGCAGAATGGGAGGCATTGCTCCCGCCAAAAGATTAAACCAGTTTAGGCAACCACGATTTGAGCGAGGTCTTTATACCTGTAGCTTCTTGGTAGCTATTTGGGAAGGCGCGAACAACGTTTTTCGCTTCGTTCCATTTTGAATGCGTTTTATCTCCAGCGGCATATACTGCAAAAAGAAATTTGGCATTCCTAATGGCCTGCTCCATCTGATCTTCGCTCAATTGCGAAAAACCAGGCAATGCGGCCATTGTTCCTTCTTCAAATGAAGTTTGTAGTGTTTTGTGCTGATCTATGGGCGCTTTCCAGATAGGAAAAAAGAAAGGGTGTCCATAGATAAGATTGTTGACAATCTTGTCTTCCATGAGTTCTAGGTTTAATTGGTTGGTCCTTTAAAATTAGAAACACCTTTCGGGTTCTACACCATGCTACGCACAAATAGTACCAAATGGGACAACACCCTTAGCTCTTGACTAATAAATGTGAAGAAATAGATTTTCGGAGGTAAATAGCGGGCAGTTTAACCGTGATGGTTGAACCCTTGCGCTTTGAGTTCGATCACTTTTTCATCTCGCGTTATCAGATTTGCACCTGAACCACCCTTGACGTAACCAATGACTGTAAGGTTTGGATTGGCTTTAATCTTGTCGTGGTCGCCAATGGCAATAGTGAACAACAATTCGTAGTCCTCTCCTCCGTTCAATGCAACTGTAGTAGTATTCATATTGAACTCCTCACACAAAGTGTAGATGCTCGGATCAATAGGAATCTTATTCTCGTAAATATTGAACTGCGTACCTGATGCCTTACTCAAGTGTAGAATTTCCGAACTTAACCCGTCGCTGATATCAATCATGGATGTAGGTTGAACGTCCAGGCCCTTCAATAACTCGACGATGTCTTTACGTGCCTCCGGTTTTAGCTGGCGCTCCAAAATGTATTCGTGACCGCCCAACTCAGGCTGCATGTCTGGATTCTCAAGGAATACCTGCTTCTCGCGTTCCAAAATTTGAAGTCCCATATAAGCACCCCCAACATCGCCACTGACCACAATTAAATCGTTATCTCCAGCGCCTGAACGCTTGGCTTCGGCGCCTTTTTCAACGCGACCGGTAGCGGTGATGCTGATCATTAGCCCCGACTGTGAAGCTGCCGTATCGCCTCCAACAAGATCCACATTGTAGCGTTCACATGCGAGATGGATGCCCTCATAGATTTCTTCGAGTGCCTCGACCGGAAATCTGTTTGATACCGCAATACCTACCGTGATATGTTCGGCAACACCGTTCATGGCGTAGATATCGCTCAAATTCACCACGACGCTTTTGTAGCCCAAGTGCTTCAAAGGCACATAGCTTAAATCAAAATGAACGCCCTCGACCAAAAGGTCGGTGGAGATTGCGGTGTAATGGTCACCTTGGTCAATCAATGCCGCGTCATCGCCTACCGCAAGTGCAGTATTCGAGAGCTTCGTTTTTGCATTTTTTACCAGGTGATCGATTAGGCCAAATTCGCCTAGATCTGAAATTGGGGTACGCTGTGGGTTCTTCGAATCAAACATAGAGCAAAGTTATCACCTTATACGACTCTATTGCAAGATTAAAGGCCCATATTCATTAACTTTGCAGTGCTTTTTTAGAATTAGTCTAAATACCTATGGTTAAAGTATCAACTTCAGCGAAAGACAAACTGGCTTCCCTTATGACAGAGGAAGGCAAGAGTCTTGAAACTACCTACATCAGCGTTGGTGTGGAAAGCGGTGGTTGTTCCGGCTTGTCGTACAAGATGGAATTTACCCCTGATATGCCCGAAAACGCTGAACTCTATGAGGATAATGGAGTTAAGGTGGTAGTTGAAAAAAAGAGCCTGCTCTACCTGATCGGAACAACGCTAGAATACAGCGGCGGTTTGAACGGTAAAGGCTTCAATTTTAATAACCCGAATGCAACGCGCACCTGTGGGTGTGGCGAAAGCTTCGCAGTATAATACCCCATGAGCGACGAAATCTTAGACGAAATCACCGCATCGGAGTATAAGTATGGATTCACCACCGACATCGAAAGCGATAAGGTGCCTCCAGGCTTAAACGAAGATGTGATTCGATTGATTAGCGCGAAAAAGAACGAGCCTGAATGGATGCTTGAGTGGCGCCTGGATGCCTTCCGTACTTGGTCAGAAATGATCGAACCGGAATGGCCAAATGTCACCTATACGAAACCAGATTTTCAGGCCATTTCTTACTACAGTGCCCCGAAGCAAAAGAAAACCTTAGACAGTTTGGATGAGGTCGACCCGGAACTTTTGAAGACCTTCGAGAAGCTGGGTATTAGTCTAGACGAGCAAAAACGCTTGTCTGGAGTAGCAATGGACGTTGTGGTCGATTCTATTTCGGTAGCCACCACATTTAAGGAGACCTTGGCGGAAAAAGGCATCATCTTCTGTTCGATGAGTGAGGCCATTCAGGAGCACCCTGAACTTGTGCGTAAGCATTTAGGAACTGTAGTGCCTAAGCGCGACAATTTCTATGCTGCACTTAACAGCGCCGTCTTTACCGACGGTTCGTTCTGTTACATTCCAAAAGGCGTTCACTGTCCTATGGAACTGAGTACCTACTTCCGTATCAATGAAGCAGGTACTGGTCAGTTTGAGCGAACACTTCTAGTCGCAGATGAGGGTTCCTATGTAAGTTACCTGGAAGGCTGCACGGCACCTTCTCGCGATGAAAACCAATTGCACGCTGCAGTGGTTGAGCTCGTTGCTATGGACGATGCCGAAATCAAATACAGTACCGTACAAAACTGGTTCCCTGGCGATGCCGAAGGAAAAGGTGGTGTCTTCAATTTTGTAACCAAGCGCGGTATTTGTGAGCGAAATGCAAAGATTAGCTGGACCCAAGTCGAGACTGGTTCTGCAGTGACATGGAAATACCCGTCGTGTATCCTCAAAGGAGATAATAGTGTTGGAGAGTTCTACAGCGTTGCCGTAACGAACAAATTCCAGCAAGCTGATACCGGAACCAAGATGATTCACTTGGGCAAAAACACCAAAAGTACCATCATCTCTAAAGGTATCAGTGCTGGCAAGAGCCACAACAGCTATAGAGGTCTTGTTCGTGTAGGAGCTCGTGCTGAAAATGCGAGAAACTTCAGCCAGTGTGATTCACTGCTGATGGGCGACCAATGTGGTGCACATACCTTCCCGTATATCGAGGCGCAACACCCAAGTGCACAGATTGAGCACGAGGCAACCACCTCGAAGATTGGTGAGGATCAAATTTTCTACTGTAACCAAAGAGGGATTGGAACGGAAGAAGCTATTGCCCTAATCGTAAATGGGTACTGTAAAGAAGTATTGAACCAGCTTCCCATGGAGTTTGCCGTGGAAGCACAAAAACTATTGGAAGTCTCTCTAGAAGGCTCAGTAGGATAAGCCATGATTAAAATTAAAGATTTACAAGCACGCGTTGAGGAAAAGGAAATTCTCCGCGGCATTAATTTAGAAATCAACCCGGGTGAAGTTCACGCCATCATGGGACCAAATGGTTCGGGTAAAAGTACTTTGAGTAGCGTCATTGCTGGTCGTGAGGATTACGAAGTTACAGGTGGCGCCATTGACTTCGAAGGCGAAGACCTGTTGGACCTCGACCCGGAAGAGCGCGCACACAAAGGGATCTTCCTAAGCTTCCAGTACCCTGTTGAAATTCCAGGTGTCACAGTGAGTAACTTCATCAAAACAGCCATCAACGAGAGCCTTAAGGGCCGCGGTGAAGAGCCGATGGAGGCCAGAGAGATGTTGGCAAAGATGCGCGAAAAGACTGCGCTTCTAGAGATGGATAAGAGTTACCTCAGCCGCAGCTTGAACGAAGGATTCTCCGGTGGTGAAAAAAAGCGCAATGAGATTTTCCAAATGGCGATGTTGGAACCAAAATTGGCCATCCTTGATGAGACCGATTCTGGTTTGGATATTGATGCCCTTCGCATTGTAGCCAACGGTGTAAACAAACTGCGTAGCGAAGACAATGCGGTCGTAGTTATTACCCACTACCAGCGTCTGTTGGATTACATCGAGCCAGATTTCGTACACGTGCTGTACAACGGTAAGATTGTGAAGAGCGGCGATAAGAATTTGGCCCTCGAACTAGAAGCAAAAGGATACGACTGGATCAAGGCAGAAAACGCATGACAGATTTAGCACAGGATTTACTCTCTTCATTCGTTGTTGCCGAAGCCGGCTTGAACGGAGCCAAAAATTTGGGCGTGGTGAACATGCGCAAAGAAGCATTGGACCGTTTTGAAGCTGCCGGATTCCCAACTACGCGTGACGAGGAGTGGAAATACACCAACCTCAAGCCCGTATTGAAGCACGACTACAAGATCATGCTTAAGAGCGAGAGTGCGGTTTCGTTTGGAGACATCAAACAATACCTTCTCAGCGATCTAGATACCTACAAACTGGTATTCATCAACGGTAAGTACAGCTCTTGGTTGAGCGAATCGACACACCAGAGCTACGACATTTGCACCTTTGCTGCAGCCTTGAACAAATACCCGGACGTTCTTGCCGAGTACCTGGGCAAAGCTGCTCCTGCTGGGGAAACGTTTGTAGACCTCAACACGGCATTTGCCGACGACGGGGCGTATATCCGAGTAAAAGCAAATCAAACGGTAGACAAGCCTATCGAGATTCTTTACATCACCACGGATGAGAACGGCACTTCATTCTCGCAGAACCGCAACCTCATTATTGTCGAGCAAAACGCGGAGGTACAGATCCTAGAGCGTCACCAGAATCTTGGCAATACTGAAAGCTTTACAAACTTTGTGAGTGAGGTATTTGCTGCTCGTGATGCCCGCGTGAGCTACTACAAAGTGCAGAACGATAGCGACAAGGCCTCATTGGTGGACAACACCCATGTGAAGCAAGCGAGCGGCTCGAACGTGCATGTAGGCACGTATAGTTTCGGAGGAAAATTGGTCCGCAATAACCTGCACTTCTACTCTGGCGGAGAATACGCTGAAAGTCACATGGACGGCATCACTATTATCGGTGACGGCCAAACTGTTGACCACCATACCTTGGTAGATCACCAGGAGCCTAATTGCTACAGCCGTGAGTTGTACAAAGGCATTTACCTAGGCAAAAGCCACGGTGTATTTAATGGTAAGGTATTGGTGCGACAAAAGGCACAGAAGACCAATGCTTTCCAACAAAACGACAATATACTTTTGAGCGATAAAGCGAAGGTGGACACAAAACCTCAATTGGAAATTTTTGCAGATGATGTGCGTTGTTCGCACGGTTGTACCGTGGGACAATTGGACAAAAATGCATTGTTCTATTTGCGTTCTCGTGGTATCCCAAAGCGTGAAGCACAAGGCTTAATGACGTATGCATTCGCCTCAGACGCACTTGAATATATTAAGATCCCTCAGTTAGAGAAGCGCCTGAACGGCGTGATCGCTGAAAAGCTCGGTATCAACCTAGAGTTCGCACTATAATGAGTTATGATGTCCAAAGCATACGCCAGCAATTTCCCATCCTGAATCAACAGATTCACGGAAGGCCGTTGGTGTATTTGGACAATGCTGCCACTGCGCAGAAGCCCATGGCCGTCATTGATGCCATTTCAGATTATTACCTGAACTATAATGCCAATGTACACCGCGGTGTACACACATTGAGCCAGCGCGCTACCGATGCGATGGAAGCCGTTCGCGAAGATGTACGTGTCCACATCAATGCAGCAGAAACGGCTGAAATCATCTTTACACGAGGCATTACCGATAGCATCAATACCATAGCCTTTGGCATGGGAGCCCTCGTAGGGAAAGAGCAAAATATTGTGATTACAGCCGTAGAGCACCACAGCAATATTGTGCCTTGGCAAATGCTGTGTCAGCGCACAGGAGCAGAGCTTCGTCATTTGCCGATGAACCAGCATGGTGAGGTTGTTTTAGACGGTATTGAAGATATTATTGACGAGCATACCGCCATGGTTGCGTTCAATCACATCTCTAATGCACTCGGGACGATTAATCCCGTGGAGGCCATTTTGGAGCGTGCCCAGAAAGTGGGCGCTTGGACCTTGGTGGACGGTGCACAAAGTGGACCGCACGCAAAAGTAGATGTTCGTGCTTGGGACGTTGACTTCTTTACACTCAGCAGTCATAAAATGTACGGTCCAACAGGACTAGGCGTGCTTTACGGCAAACGTGAAAGACTAGAAGCCCTCCCTCCTTATCAAGGCGGTGGTGAAATGATTGCCACAGTGACTTTAGAGGAGAGCACCTATGCGGGACTGCCGCATAAATTTGAAGCGGGTACACCCCATATCGAAGGAATTATTGGCTTTGGGGCTGCGCTGAAGTATATCAATGAAGTAGGGATTGAAGCAATCGCAGCCCATGAGAAAGAACTGCTCGACTATGCGACGCAGGAGTGTTCACAGATTGAAGGGTTCAAGGTTATTGGTGATGCCAAGAATAAGGCAAGCGTGCTGAGCTTTGTCGTCGATGGAACGCACCCGTATGATTTGGGTGTGTTGTTAGATCAACAAGGTGTAGCTGTGCGTACTGGACAACATTGTACGCAACCCATCATGGACGCCTTCTGCATTGACGGTACGGCAAGAGCCAGTTTTGCGATGTACAATACCAAAGAAGAAATTGACCTGTTCAAGGCTGCCCTTGAGAAGGCTGTAACGATGCTCCGATAATGGCAACGATTAAAGAAAGACAAGAAGTATTGGTCGAGGAATTTGAATTCTTCGACGAATGGATGGACAAATACAACCACATCATTGAGATGGGGAAGAGTCTAGATGCCTTGCCGGAAGAAAAGAAGAACGATGATCTTTTGGTGCAAGGCTGCCAAAGCAAGGTGTGGTTGCATGCAGAGAAGAGTGGTGATAATGTTTTATTTCAAGCAGATGCCGACGCCATTATCGCGAAGGGTATAGTCGCCATGTTAATTGATGTTTTTGATAATCAGCCTGCGAAAGAAGTGGCTGTTGCAGATCTAGGATTCTTGGAAGAGATTGGGTTGAAAGACCATCTCAGCCCAACGAGAGCTAACGGTCTGATGAGCATGATCAAACAAATGAAATTTTACGCCTTGGCTTTTGCCGGCTAATACAAAAGTGCCATGAGTGAAGAGTTGACGCACAGCGAAATGCAAAAGATTGGAGAAGAGGTCGTAGGAGTCCTATGCTCCATCTTTGATCCTGAAATTCCGGTAGACATTTACCAATTGGGATTGATCTACGATGTGAAGGTCAGCACAGAGCGTGATGTTCATATTATGATGACGTTGACCTCGCCGAATTGTCCCGTAGCAGAAAGCTTGCCGCAAGAAGTGAAGGAGAAGTCTAGAGCTTTAGACAGCGTAAACGACGTTGAAGTAGAAATCACTTTCGATCCGCCGTGGGACAAGAGTATGATGAGCGAAGAGGCAAAACTCGAGCTCGGCATGCTTTAATTGTACTAATTCTCTAAAATTTTCCCAAAACGAGAACCATCTAACGCTTAATCCGTTAAGGATGACGTTACTTTGTTGCTCGTTATTCAAAGAATCGAGCGATTTTTTGTGAATTAGAAAAATATCCGCCAAATGAAAATTGGAATAGACGCCATTTCATACTACGTACCTAGCCACTACCTCCCTATTGAAGCACTTGCGAATGCAAGAAACATTGAATATGCCAAACTGAACAAAGGCTTGGGTCTGACATCTATGTCCTTCCCGGATGTCGACGAAGATGCTGCCTCCATGGGAGCGAATGCCGTTCTCGACATGTTCCAAAGAGAATCTCTTGATCCAGCAACAGTGGGTAGAATGTACCTGGGTACAGAAAGTGCTTTGGATAGCGCCAAACCCACCGCTACCTATATTCTAGACTTAGTAGAACAGGAATTGGCTGCTGAGCACGGCGAGCGTTGTTTGAAAAATGTGGATGCTGTTGATATGACCTTCGCGTGTATCGGTGCAGTAGATGCGTTAGAGAATGCTTGCCTGTATGTTCAGCAAAACCCAGAAAAGAAAGCCATTATTATCGCGGCCGATTTGGCCAAATATGACCTAGGTTCAACCGGAGAATACACCCAAGGCGCCGGTGCTGTGGCATTGCTCGTGAGTGCAGATCCAGCGATTGTCGCATTGGATGCCGAGATTGGCGTAGCCACTAAAGGAGAGCGTGATTTCTTCAAACCACGCAGAACACATACTAAAGTCTCTGTTCTCGTTCAAGCAGCCTCTTTGTTAGGAGTTGAATTGAGTGAAGAAGAGGCAGCTGCTAAGCTTTTAGAGGCAGAAGGTTTCTGGGGCGGAAACAGCATGATCCGCAGCTATGTTGAAGAGCCGGTTTTTGACGGTCAATACAGCAACGGCGCTTATGTTGGCCGTATCCAAGAGGCACTCGCTCACTTTGAGAGCAAGGTGGACCTGAATCCTGCATTGGATTGGGACCGCGTAGTGATGCACTTGCCTTATGCCTTCCAAGGGCGCCGTATGCTGGTGAATTTCTACCTGGATTGGATGAACGCTAACGGAAAATGGGACGAAGTAGTTGCTGCTATGGGCGGCGATAAACCAGAGGATAAAGACGAGGCGAAAGCTTGGGTAAAAGCATTTAGTAAGAGTGATTACTACCGCGCTTATGTGGCAAAAGCCTTAGCCCCTGCCGAACGAGCTTCAAGCTTGATTGGAAATATGTACACGGCTTCCATCTTCATGGGATTGCTTAGTACGCTGTGTGATGCAGCAGATAAAGGCGAGAACATCGAAGGTGCTTGTATCGGTTTCATGGGCTACGGTTCAGGAAGTAAGGCGAAGGTCTTCCAAGGTCACGTGCAGGCTGGATGGTCAAAAGTTGGCGGATTAGATCTGTTTGGCAGTCTAGAGAAACGTACAGCCGTAAATTTCACTACGTATGAGAACTGGCACAATGAGCGTTTAGATGGTCCAATTCTTCCTTCAAAATCCGGCTTCGTTTTTGACGGTCTCAGAACAGCAGAAAACCAAGAATTTTTCCGAGATTACAAGAAACAGTAATCCGTTATTATGGCCGAGGGGGAAATCGTAAACAAAGTCGCGCAGAGCCCACTAATTACCTTCAATCTTGAAGACTACCTACCTGCAAAGGTGGAGCAATTAGATATTTCTCAGTTCCTTGATGGAGGCTACCTCTTACGTGAAAAAGAGTTCCGAGCTTCTCTTAAAGATTTCGATTACTCCCCGTTCGTTGGCGCCACGGTACGCATTTATTGTTCAACGGATGCCATACTCCCGGCGTGGGCCTCTATCTTGGTCGCTTCAAAGCTTAGTGACCACGATACTCGAAGCTTCTGGGCACCTACTGAGGAGGCCTTTTTTGCGCAATACTACCGCTGGAAATTGGCCCAAGTAAATTGGCCCTCCTACGAAGGGAAACCGATAATCATTAAGGGATGCGGGGATGCTCGCATTCCGCAAGATGCGTATATCCAAACGGCAGATGCGCTCAAAGGCATCGCAAAGAAAATCAGTTACGGGGAAGCCTGTTCCGCAGTACCCCTGAAATAACTAAAGAGTTATAGAAAGTCCTATGTTCTGGCTTGTCGCGGCCCCTAATTCTAGCACCAATACGCCAGATTCAACGATGGGATTAAGGCCGTAGTAGTAATACAAGTTAAACGGTCCTCGGCCTGCCTTTAGATATGCCCCGTATCGAAGTGTACTGAACCCACCAATGTTGTAAAACTTCACACGGTAGTCTTCGGTTTGCAGGTAGGCGTAAGAATCTACTCGATAGCCAGCGATTGCACCGACATAAAAGCGGTTGTATCGTCCTTTGTTATTGGCTGCCGAACGGTACCTGAATTCTAACACACCGTCTACATATTCTGCAGCCAATCGGTTTGAGAGGTAGGCTTCGCCGTCCAAATTCTGAAGCGTCTGACTGCCGTCTGCTGAAACGTCTATGTGTAAGTTTCCGTGGTAGAAATGACCGCTGTATCCCACGCCATACGCCAAGCCAAAATGGGAGAGCCCAAAGGTGCTTTCACGCAGAAGTTGCACCTCTTGTGAATTTGCCTGCCACGCAGGTACAAAAGCATCTCCAGCGCCCACAACCATCAACGACGAGGTATTGAAGCTAACCCCTTCGCCCGGTTCCGGGATGAATGCTTTTCCTTGTGCGAAGGCCAAAGTAGAAGCCAAGAGAATTAGTAAAACGTATTGGAATTTTCTCATTCTTAAGAACAAGTTAGTGCAATAGATTCAAACCCATCGATCTCCAAGGTGATTTCATCCCCCTGAACTACAGGTACCATGGGACCTAAAGCACCAGATAAAAGAACTTCACCCTTGGTCAACGGCTCGCCCTGATCGGCCATTTTCTGCGCCAACCACAAGGCAGCATTTAGAGGATTGTCCATACAGGCTTTACCCGTTCCTTCACTGCAACATTCACCGTTTTTGTACAAACGCATAACGGCAGTCGAAGGATCCATTTCTTCCAAAGTTTTGAAGTCGTTGCCAATGATAAAATGCGAGCCTGAAGCATTATCAGCGATGGTATCTGAAATACGAATGTTCCAGCCCTCAACACGAGAATCTACAATTTCAATGGATGCACGGATTTCTGAAATGGCATCCTTGAGCAGTGCCATAGAAATGTTGCTCGCAGTGATGGCTTTGCCAAGCACAAAGGTCAATTCACCTTCCACTTTTGGCAAAATGGCTTTTGTAGTATCAAAACTGCCGCTTGGCGAAACATCCATGGTGTCGAAGAGAATGCCATAATCCGGTTGATCTACACCCAATTGCTCTTGAACTGCAAAAGAGGTCAAACCAATCTTTTTCCCCACCACTTTCTCGCCGCGTTCCTTGCGAAGGGCAACCAGCTCTTTCTGTACGGCATAGGCTGCATCCACATTATTATCAATGTGGTCACGGATAGGCGCAATGCTCTGGCCAGAATTCAAAGAATCGAACAGTTGTTTTCCAAGGTCTTTGTGCAATGACATAGGTGAGATTTTAACTCCTCTAAAGTAGTGTATATTTGTAGGGAACCCGCACAAACTAAAGAGTCAATCCTATGCCGTTTTATCAAAAGCAAGGACAATTTCCACACAAGCGTCATACCCAGTTCCGCAAGGAAAATGGCGAGCTGTATCATGAAGAACTTTTCGGGACTATAGGCTTTGACGGCATGTCCTCGTTGTTGTATCACAATCATCCGCCAACCATGGTGAAAGAAGTGGGCGAAAGCATCGACATTGCACCAAAGATTGCCGTTGAGAAAAACATGAAGGCCTACCGCCTAAAAGGGTTTGACGTAAAGCCGACGGAAGATTATTTAGAAAGTCGTGTGCCTGTTTTGACCAATAAAGATTGTACCATCACTCTTGCCGCCCCGACAGCATCCATGACGGATTACTTCTATAAAAATGCGCAGAACGACGAGGTCGTTTTTGTGCATGAGGGAAGCGGAACGTTGAAAACCCAGTTTGGGGAATTGGCTTTTTCTGAAGGTGATTATCTGGTCATTCCTCGTGGGATGATTCAACAGTTTCACTTCGATACCACCGACAACAGATTCTTTATCATTGAGAGTAGCCACCCCGTGTATTCACCGAAGCGTTACCGCAACTGGTTCGGACAATTGCTCGAGCACAGTCCGTATTGTGAGCGGGATCTTCGTACGCCTGTGTTGGGTGAAGCACATGATGAATTAGGAGACTTTGCCATGAAGGTGAAGAAAGAAGATATGCTGCACACCTACACCTATGCTGCTCATCCATTCGGCGTTGTAGGTTGGGACGGCTTTAATTACCCGTATGCCTTCAGCATCCATGATTTTGAACCGATTACTGGGCGTGTTCACCAACCGCCACCGGTACACCAGACCTTCGAGACAGGGGCGTTTGTTATCTGTTCGTTTGTGCCGCGCTTGTACGACTACCACCCAGAATCGATCCCGGCTCCATATAACCACAGCAACATTGATTCTGATGAAGTCTTGTATTACGTCGACGGAGATTTCATGTCGCGCAACAACATTGGACGGGGACAGATTACTTTACATCCCGCAGGCATTCCTCACGGGCCACACCCTGGCACGTACGAGGCAAGCATTGGAAAAAAGGAGACGCTAGAATTGGCCGTAATGGTCGATACTTTTGCCCCACTTAAAATAACAGAACAAGCTCTCGCTCTTGATGCTGGTGATTACCACAAGAGCTGGATCAAATAACCTCTTGCAATGACCAATACATTACCCAAACAATACGAAGACGCCCAAGATTTCTTGGAACTTTGGGGCACGGACCACGTGGAAATCTACGTGGGTAACGCCAAGCAAAGTGCCTATTACTTCAAAACGGCTTTTGGCTTCCAAGAGGTGGCTTACGCGGGACTAGAAACAGGCGTTAGCGATCGCACGTCCTATGTGCTCCAACAAGATAAAATTCGCTTGGTGATCACCTCTTCCATGGTGAAAGACAGCGACATCAACAGACACCTCAACGAACACGGTGACGGGGTGAAGTTTGTGGCGCTATGGGTGCCTGATGCAACGAAGGCATTTGAGGAAACGACCAAGCGCGGTGCGAAGCCGTATCAAGAACCTAAAGTCATTGAAGATGCCCATGGAAAGGTGGTGACTTCAGGGATCTATACTTATGGCGAGACCGTACACATGTTTGTCGAGCGCAACGAGTACGACGGACCGTTTTTACCTGGTTACGTTGCCCGCAGTCCCAAGTACCAGCCGGGACCTGTTGGCCTGAAATACATTGACCACATGGTGGGTAATGTAGATTGGGGGCAGATGAACACTTGGGTGAAGTTCTATGCCGAGGTGATGGGCTTCTCTCAAATCATCTCTTTCGACGATAAGGATATTTCTACGGAATACACTGCGTTGATGTCTAAGGTGATGTCCAACGGCAACGGCCGTATCAAATTCCCAATCAATGAGCCGGCCGAAGGCAAGAAACGCTCTCAGATTGAAGAGTACATCAACTTCTACAACGGTGCCGGCGTACAACATTTGGCGTTGGCCACAGACAACATCATTCACACCATTCACGAGCTTCGTGAGCGCGGCGTAGAGTTTTTGGATGTTCCGGACACCTACTACGATGACCTTAAGGAACGTGTTGGCGCGATCGATGAAGACATGGAAGTGTTGAAGAAGTACAAAATTCTCGTGGACCGCGACGACGAAGGTTATTTGCTCCAGCTGTTCACGAAACCCTTAATGGACCGCCCGACGGTCTTCATTGAAATCATTCAGCGCAAGGGTGCGACAAGCTTTGGAAAGGGGAACTTTAAAGCCCTGTTTGAAGCGATCGAACGAGAACAAGAAAACCGAGGAACCCTCTAACCCCAAATACACGAATTAATGACCCTATTAGCGAACGACCCTTCGAGAAAGAGTTGGATTCCTGTTCCAGCAGGAAGCGATTTCCCCATTCAAAACCTACCGTTCGGGGTATTCATTCCCGAAGATGATATCATCACTACTGGAACACGGATCGGGGATACTGCGATCGACCTGAGTGTACTTCACCAGCTCGGCTATTTTGACGGTATAGATCTACCGGATGATGTGTTCCTACAAGATACCTTGAACGACTTCATTGCCCTGGGCCGACCCATTTGGAGAGCTGTACGCAACAGGTTGGCTGAAATTTTTGACGAGAACAATGAGGCACTAAAAGGAAATGTTGCGCAACAAAACCAAGCACTTTTCCCAGTAAATCAAGTGCAGATGCTGATGCCCGTATTCGTGCAAGATTATACGGACTTCTACAGCTCTATCGAGCATGCAACCAACGTAGGAAAGATGTTTCGTGATCCAGACAATGCTTTGTTGCCGAACTGGAAGCACATTCCCGTTGGATACCACGGAAGAAGCTCTTCTATTGTCATTAGCGGCGTAGACTTACACCGCCCGAAAGGACAGCGTATGGCACCCGGTGCTGATGCACCTACTTTTGGCCCAAGTATCCGCATGGATTTCGAACTTGAACTGGCATTTATTACAGGCGAAGGCAAGCCTATGGGACACCGCATTAAAGCTGAGGAAGCAGACGAATACATCTTCGGCATGGTGTTGTTCAACGACTGGAGCGCTCGTGATATTCAAAAGTGGGAATATGTGCCGCTTGGCCCGTTCCTTGGGAAGAACTTTGGATCAAGCATCAGCCCTTGGGTGATGACTATGGATGCTTTGGAGCCTTTTAAAGTGGAAGGACCTGTACAGGATCCCCCTGTGCTGCCGTATTTGAAAACGGAGGGCAAGAATAATTATGATATTAAATTGGAAGTGGAATTGGCCCCAGAAGGAAAAACTGGGACAGTGATTTCTCGTTCGAACTACAAATACATGTACTGGAACCAGCGTCAGCAGTTGGCCCATCATACAGTGAACGGTTGTAATATCAATGCAGGCGACATGATGGCTTCCGGCACCATTTCCGGAAAGTCAAAGGACAGCTATGGTTCTATGTTAGAGCTGAGCTGGGCAGGTAAAGAGCCGATTACTTTAGACACCGGAGAGACGCGCACCTTCATTGAAGACGGCGATACTATAAGCATGCGCGGGCATTGCGAAAACGGTGAGGTTCGCATTGGTTTTGGCGAAGTAAGCACGAAGCTTCTCCCGGCCATTGAAGATTAAGAAATTGAAGTAAAGCCTCTTCGTTGCTCAAACAATGAAGGGGCTTTTTTCTTACCTTTTAGTCGACCTAATTAACCCAAAATATGTCACAGAAAAACTACATCTCTAAGGTGGTTTCCGACGCTCATGCAGCTTTGGACGGCTTGGAGGACAATATGACCGTAATGTTCGGCGGCTTTGGATTGTGCGGGATTCCCGAAAATTCCATTGCAGCCATCCGCGATAAAGGCACCACAGGCATCACGTGTATTTCAAACAATGCCGGCGTGGACGATTTTGGTTTGGGACTACTCTTAAAGACACGCCAGATCGTAAAAATGATCGCTTCATACGTGGGAGAAAACGATGAGTTTGAGCGCCAGATGCTTTCTGGTGAGTTAGAGGTAGACCTTGTGCCGCAGGGCACGCTTGCTGAGCGCTGCCGCGCTGCAGGCGCGGGCATACCTGCCTTCTTTACGCCTGCTGGATATGGAACAGAAGTGGCAGAAGGAAAGGAAGTACGTGTATTTAACGGCAAGCCACACATCCTAGAACATGCCTTTGATGCGCCGTTTGCTTTTGTCAAAGCGTGGAAAGGAGACAAAGCGGGAAATTTGATTTTTAAAGGAACCGCAAGAAACTTCAACCCAATGATGGCCATGGCTGGAAAAATTACCGTGGCTGAAGTAGAGGAGTTGGTTGAAGTGGGAGAATTGGACCCGAATGATATTCATGTACCTGGCATATTTGTGCAACGCATTTTCCAAGGTGCCGATTACGAGAAACGAATAGAACAACGCACCGTGCGTGCAAAAGCTGAATAATATGGGATTGAGTAAAGATCAAATCGCACAGCGTATTGCACAGGAGCTGCGCGACGGATGGTACGTGAACCTCGGCATTGGCATTCCTACATTGGTGGCCAACCACATTCCTGAGGGTATCAACATTGAATTTCAAAGTGAAAATGGAATCTTGGGAATGGGGCCCTTCCCTGTCCAGGGTGAAGAAGATGCCGATTTAATCAACGCTGGAAAGCAAACCATTACTGCGATGCCAGGGGCTTCGTTCTTTTCGAGCGCCACCAGCTTTGCCATGATTCGTGGCCAACACGTGCAACTCACCGTATTGGGCGCCATGGAGGTAAGCGACGGCGGAGACATTGCCAACTGGAAGATTCCAGGCAAGATGGTCAAGGGAATGGGCGGCGCCATGGATTTGGTGGCTTCTGCAGAGAACATCATCGTAGCCATGCAACACACCAACAGACGTGGGGAAAGCAAGCTGCTTTCTGCTTGTTCGCTACCGCTAACCGGGGTGGCATGCGTTAAAAAGATTGTGACCGACCTTGCAGTATTGGAAGTAGATGCCGACCGTGGCTTCCTACTCCTGGAGCGTGCTCCAGGTGTGAGCGTTGAGGAGATTCAAGAGAAGACCGCCGGACGATTGGTCGTTGAAG
>CATAPZ010000100.1:0-21487 GCA_949486955.1 Cryomorphaceae bacterium
GTCTTGGCAACCCGGAAGTGCCGGGTGCCACAACCCACCTCAAAAAAGAGGAATGATACAAATCACAGTTGCATCTCCACCTTTCTTTATAGCCACCTAACACAAATGGAGATGAGCGTTAAAAAGGCTTTAGAAGAAAAAATTCTGGTTTTAGACGGTGCCATGGGTACCATGATTCAAGCGTATAAGTTTGAGGAAGAAGATTATCGTGGCGAACGTTTCAAAGAGTATGCACATCCTCTAAAAGGCAACAACGACCTGTTGGTTCTTACGCAGCCTCAAGCCATTGAAGATATTCACCTGGCTTATCTGGAGGCAGGCGCTGATATTTTAGAGACCAATACCTTTAATTCGAATTCTATTTCTATGGAGGATTACCACATGAGTAATCTCGTGGAAGAACTCAATGTGCAGGCCGTTGCTTGCGCGCACCGTGCTATCGAGCGGTATGAGGCGGCAGGAGGACAAGGACCCAAATTCATAGCGGGTTCTGTAGGGCCAACAAACAAGACAGCATCGTTAAGTCCTGATGTAAATAACCCGGGCTACCGAGCAGTGACTTTTGACGATCTCAAGAATACCTATTTCGAGCAATGTGAAGCACTTATTGAAGCTGGTGTAGACATCCTTCTCATTGAAACTGTTTTTGACACACTCAATGCAAAGGCTGCACTATTTGCAGCCCAAGACGCTATTGAAGCGAGCGGAAAAGAAGTTGAAATCATGTTGAGCGGAACCATTACAGATGCTTCAGGGCGAACACTTAGTGGGCAAACCACTGAGGCGTTCTTAATCTCTGTAAGCCACTCACCATTACTCAGTGTTGGTTTGAATTGTGCCTTGGGTGCCAAACAATTAATGCCTTATCTGCAAACATTAGATGCCAAAGCGCCGTTTGCTGTTAGTGCACACCCGAATGCAGGATTGCCAAATGCCTTTGGTGAATACGACGAAACCCCGGAGCAGATGGCTGCGCAGATAAAAGATTATTTGGATTTGAACTTGATCAATATCATTGGCGGTTGCTGTGGAACCTCACCGGCACATATTAAAGCCATTGCGGACTTATCTAAAAATTACAGCCCAAGAACCTATGAGCACTAATCTTCCACCGCGACCAATGCGCCTGAGTGGGTTAGAACCACTCGTAATTACTGAGGAGACCAACTTTGTTAATGTTGGGGAGCGCACGAACGTCACAGGTTCACGCAAGTTTTTGCGTTTGATCAAGGAACGTCAGTTTGACGAAGCCCTAGACATTGCGCGCGATCAAGTAGAAGGCGGCGCTCAAATCTTGGACGTGAATATGGACGAAGGGATGATCGATGGGGTGGAAGCCATGACGACCTTCCTGAACCTCATTGCCGCAGAACCGGATATTGCACGCATTCCTATCATGATAGATTCTTCCAAATGGGAAATCATCGAGGCAGGATTGAAGTGTGTTCAAGGAAAATGTGTGGTTAATTCCATTTCCTTGAAGGGAGGAGAAGAAGAATTCATCCATCAAGCTACCACCATCAAGCGCTTCGGTGCGGCAGTCATTGTTATGGCATTTGATGAAGACGGCCAAGCGGATAATTTCGAGCGTCGCATTGAAATCTGTGAGCGTTCTTACAAGGTACTCACCGAGAAAGTAGGCTTCCCACCGGAAGATATCATTTTCGATCCGAATATTTTCCCTGTAGCTACGGGTATGGAGGAGCATCGCTTAAATGCGTTAGACTTTTTCCGTGCGACCAAATGGATCCGCGAAAATCTTCCGTACGCAAAAGTGAGTGGGGGTGTGAGTAACGTAAGCTTCAGCTTCCGCGGAAACAACACAGTTAGAGAAGCAATGCACGCTTCGTTCCTGTACCACGCCATTCAAAATGGAATGAGTATGGGAATTGTAAACCCTACAATGCTTGAGGTTTACGAGGAAGTCGATAAAGAATTAATGATCCATATTGAGGATGTCCTTCTCGACCGTAGAGACGATGCGACAGAACGATTGCTTGAATTTGCACAGACTGTAGAAGGTACCGTGAAAGACGAAGCAAAAGTTCTTGAGTGGCGTAACGATCCAGTCGCTAAGCGCTTGCAACACGCACTGATTAAGGGGATTACCGAATTCATTGACGAAGATGTCGAGGAGGCACGCCAGCAGTTTGCGCGACCACTAGAAGTTATTGAGGGTCCTCTAATGGACGGAATGAATATCGTAGGTGACCTTTTTGGGGAAGGGAAAATGTTCTTGCCCCAGGTAGTGAAGAGTGCCCGTGTGATGAAAAAGGCGGTTGCCTATCTACTGCCTTACCTAGAAGCCGAGAAGGCCGAGGGCGGTAGCTCGAGCGCAGGTAAAGTCTTACTTGCTACGGTAAAAGGCGATGTGCACGATATCGGTAAGAACATTGTAGGTGTTGTACTCGCATGTAACAACTTTGAAATCATTGACCTTGGGGTGATGGTGCCGCCAGAGAAGATTCTACAAGCTGCTCAGGAGCACCAAGTAGATATCTTGGGACTTAGTGGATTGATTACCCCATCCTTGGATGAAATGATTCATATTGCCAAGGAAATGGAGCGCATGAATATGCACATTCCATTGCTTATTGGTGGCGCAACCACTTCAAGAGCGCATACTGCGGTGAAGATTGATCCAGAGTATAGCGGTGCGGTAATGCACGTAAGTGATGCCAGCCGTGCAGTAGGCGTGAGCTCTAAGCTACTTTCAAGCGCAGGGCCAACTTATGTATTGCAAGAGAAAGACTCGCTTGAAAAGGTAAGAGAAGGGTACTCTAAGCAACGTGAGCGCAAAGCTTTAGTGCCTTTCGAATTTGCACAACAGAACAAGCCAAAATTGGTCTTTGATAAAACCACTGTTCCCACGCCAAAATTCATTGGCAGCAGACAGGTGCACGATATTGCTGTAGGTGATGTCATTCCATACATCGACTGGACGCCGTTCTTCCAGACCTGGCAGCTTTTTGGAAAGTACCCAAGAATTCTTGAGGATGATGTGGTGGGTGAGGAAGCCCAAAAGCTCTTTAAAGATGCCCAGTCCATGCTTCGTGATATTAAAAAGGGCGGATGGTTAACCTTGAAGGCAGCGTACGGTATTTTCCCAGCCAACAGTGCCGGAGAAGAGATTAAGCTTGGTCAAAATGGGGAATTAGGCAGCTTTTATGCCCTTCGTCAGACCGGTGAGAAATCAAAATTCCAAAGTTTGGCAGATTTTGTTGCGCCGGAAGGAATACTTCAGGATTATGTCGGTTGTTTCGCAGTGACTGCGGGACTGGATATGGAAGGTCCATTGAAGCGCTTTGAGGATGCTATGGACGATTACAATGCATTGATGTTAAAAGCATTGGCGGACCGATTGGCCGAAGCATTAGCAGAATACTTGCACCTTCGCATGCGTCGCGAGTTCTGGGGATATGCACCCGACGAGCAACTGACCAATGACGATCTTATCGCAGAGAAATACAGCGGGATTCGTCCTGCACCTGGATACCCGGCATGCCCCGACCACTTAGATAAGGAGACCATTTTTGAGTTGTTGCAGGCTAAGGAAATAGGGATGTCATTGACCGAAAGTCTCGCCATGTACCCAGCGGCTAGTGTGAGCGGCTATTACTTCGCTCATCCGGAAAGCAAATATTTCGCCGTAGGAAAATTGGCCAAAGATCAAGTGGAAGCCTATGCAGTAATGCGTGGCATCTCTATGGAGCTTGCTGAGAAATGGTTGGCTCCGAACTTAAATTATTGATATGAAGATTACTGATATACTAGCGAATGCTAAAGGGTGTGAATTCACCTTTGAAATTTTACCGCCGCTAAAAGGGCAGAAGGCCCAAGAAATTTTCGACAACATTGATCCGTTAATGGAATTCAAGCCGCCGTTTATTGACGTGACCTACCACAGAGAGGAAACGGTATATAAGCGTCTTCCAAACGGTCTATTGCAAGAAAAGGTGGTGCGAAAGCGTCCAGGTACGGTAGGGATCTGTGCGGCGCTGATGCACCGTTACCAAACAGAGGCGGTTCCTCATGTACTTTGCGGTGGGTTTACTAAAGAGGACACGGAGAACGTACTCATTGATCTAAACTTCTTAGGGATAGAGAATGTGGTGGCACTTCGTGGGGATCAAGCGAAAGGTGAGAGCTACTTCACACCAAAGCCAGACGGTAACAATTATGCTGTCGATCTCGTAAAGCAAATCAATGATTTGAATCAGGGGAGGTATATAGACGAAGATCTTCAAAACTCTATGGCTACAGATTTCTGTATTGGTGTAGCTGGTTATCCTGAAAAGCATTTTGAGGCTCCGTCTTTAAATATTGATATTGAGCATCTTAAGGCGAAAGTGGAAGCCGGAGCAGATTATATCGTGACTCAGCTATTTTTCGACAATAGTAAGTTCTTTGCTTTTGTAGACAAATGTCGTGAGGCAGGTATCACGGTACCGATTGTTCCAGGTTTAAAACCGTTGGTTACTAAACGACAGTTGAGTATTCTTCCTCAGATTTTTCACGTAGATATTCCTGATACCTTGGCTATCGAAGCGTTAAAGTGTAAAGACAATGCTCAGGTACGTCAATTAGGTATTGAATGGTGCATCCAACAGAGCAAGGAGCTTATGGATGCAGGAGTTCCGGTCCTGCACTACTACAGCATGGGTAAAAGCAAGAATATCTACGAAATCGCAAAGGCGATTTTCTAAATCTAGAGGTATTTCGCAGCCCAGCTGTCCGCTAGGTCTAATGTACCCATGCCGCTTTCTTTTAAAGTAGCCGCAGTGGTATTCATGATTTGGGTGTTGGGTCCAATTTTCCCTTCAGCAATCGCCGCCTTAAGTTCTGCGGTAGAATAGGAGGTAAATGTTCCGTTCTCCAGAACGTGCACGAGCATGCGATTGAAGAAATCTAGGTCGTGATTTTCGCCAAACTCTTGAAGCAAGTGAACGCTTTTGTCGATACTACACCCGGTAGCTTGTTGCTGAGTTTCATCGACCGCGATGATCAAAAATTGATTTGCAATGAGTCGGTAAGCAGCGGCTAACTGCGCACCGTGAGCCTTCCAGCCACCAACGAAGTCATCCATGATTCCTTTTAACTCCGCAGATTGTGCAGCGTTCATTGGTGTTTTAAGGCCGTAGAACCACATGCGCGATTCAGGATTCATCGTGTGCATTCCCATAATTATAGATCTTCTGCTAGGGCAATCATTTCAGCAAGGTCCAGTACTTGGACCTCTTCTTCTTTTTCACGGTTCTTCACACCGTCTGTAAGCATAGTATTGCAGAAAGGACAACCAGCGACAACGATTTCAGCTTTGGTGTCTAATGCCTCATCCGCACGAACGTGATTGATTTCCGCATCCCCTTTTTCAGCTTCCTTGAACATCTGAGCACCGCCAGCTCCGCAACAGAGTCCGTTCTGCTTGCAGCGACGCATCTCCTTGAGTTCCACGTCTAGCTTTTCTAATAGCGCGCGCGGAGCCTCGTATTCGTCATTTGCACGACCGAGGTAACAAGGATCGTGGAAGGTGATTTTCTTCCCACGAAATTTACCGCCCTCAACTTTCAAGCGGCCTTCTTTGAGTAGCCCGTTGAGAAATTGGCTGTGGTGTTCTACTTTGTATTCACCGCCGAGTTCAGGGTATTCATTTTTCAAGGTATTGAAGCAGTGAGGACAGGTCGTGACGATGTGTTTTACTCCATAGCCGTTTAGAACTTCGATGTTCATCATGGCTTGCATTTGGAACAAGAATTCATTGCCAGCACGTTTTGCAGGATCGCCTGTACAGCCTTCTTCAGTTCCAAGCACGGCGAAGCTTACACCGCAGTGGTGTAAGATTTTCGCCATGGCCTTGGTAATCTTCTTCGCTCTATCATCAAAACTACCGGCACAGCCTACCCAAAACAGTACTTCAGGCGCTTGGCCATTGGCATTCATCTGTGCGAGTGTAGGTACTGAGAAAGTGGTCATAGTTCGATGCGATAGAGTTAGGAACAGTGTTTAGTCTTCGAATACTTGAATGGTAGTCTCCTTATCAATAAGATCGGTGAACTTACCCGTATAACGAGTTGCACGTACAATGTGGTTGTCCACCCAGTGGTAGTTTCCACCGCGTGGCTTACCCATAAGTAGACCGTGCCATTTGAAGCCGTTTTCTTTCAGCCACTTTTCAGTGACTTCACGGTGGTCTTCTGTACGAGAGGTGAAAAAGGTGATCACGTGACCTTCATCATACCACTTGTTCAAGGTATCCAATGCGTCTGGGTACAACTTAGCTGTAGCCATACGCTCAGGTTCCTCGTTTGGTATATCGTCACAGATGGTGCCATCAATGTCGATAAGGTAATTCTTGATTTCTTCAGGCAGCATAGGGCTGATCAGCTGGCCGTCTTCAGATGCTTCGCGTAATAGGTTGTCGATGTGGGCATTTGCGCTTTTTTCCATGTGTGTGTTTTAACGCGTTGAAAGAATTACTGTTTGTATTTGGGTTGTTTTTGGTGCTATTCGTTGATCCAATTGGCTCTGTCCATTTGTGAAAATGGCCATGGCGCTCCATTGTTCTCGACGTTCGTCATCATGGCATTGAGCTCGGCTGGCGCACTGCTCTCCTCCATGGTGGCGAAGTTACGGAGTTGCATGATGATATTCAAAGGATCTATATCAACTGGACAAGCTTGAACACAGGCATTACAAGAGGTACATGCCCAAAGTTCTTCCTGACTTATATAATCGCCAAGGAGTGTCTTTCCATCGTCCTTGAATTCACCGTTGGCTTCAATGTTTTTACCGATCTCGTCTATACGGTCACGGGTATCCATCATGATTTTACGAGGACTTAATTTTTTACCGGTGAGGTTGGCAGGACATTCACTCGTACAGCGTCCGCATTCGGTGCATGTGTAAGCGTTTAAAAGATTGACCCAGCTTAGGTCCATAGCATCTTTTGCTCCAAATCTCTCTATCGGTGCATCTGATGCCGGTGCTGCGAAGGGATCAGCCGTAGGATCCATCATGAGCTTTACCTCTTTGGTCACAGTGGCATTGTTGGCAAACCTTCCTTTGGCTTCGAGGTTTGCGTAATAGGTATTTGGAAAGGCAAGAATGATGTGGAAATGCTTTGAGAAGGGGAGGTAATTCAAGAAGGCAATAATTCCTGCGATATGAATCCACCAGAAGAATCGCTCCATCAAATGAAGGGTACTATCGCTAAGACCGGACCACAAAGGCGCTATGCTGTGACTCACCATAAAGCTGTGATTGCTAGAGGTGAAGTTCTCTTCTACGGCATTCATATTCAATAGAGCGAACATCAGCGCAACTTCGATGTAAAGAATGATGTTGGCGTCTTTAAAGGGCCATCCTTCCATCTCGGGCTTATGAAATCGATCCAGCTTACCTACATTTCTTCTCCACCAGAAAATGACCACGGTTATTATCGTGGCTACGGCTAGAATTTCGAAGAATGAAATAATGATATCGTAAGCACCGCCTAGAAATTGTGAAAAGAACCTGTGGGTGCCAAAAATGCCGTCAATGATAATTTCGAGTACCTCGATATTGATGATCAAAAAGCTTGCGTAGATGATAAAGTGCAAGAAGCCAGCAATAGGACGAGCTTGCATCTTACTCTGTCCAAAAGCAACTCTGAGCATGTTAGCTCTTCTGCCCGACGCATTATTTGTGCGATCTATATCGCGTCCTAGCAATATGTTACGACGAATACGGCCTACATTTTTTGAGAACCAAAAAATGCCGCCGCCGAGTAACGCTACGAAAATGACATTGGGGAGGAATTGCATGGATTAGTTGCCGTCTTTTTCATCAAGCTTTTGTTCGATGGCTTGAATCTCTTGTTCTGTGTATCGAGTGCGGGTACCAAACACGCTCACGTGAAGGTATTTATTTGGGTTGTACTTGATGTCTAACAATAATCTATTCAGGTTGTTGGTCGCTTCGATAAGATTTGTGTACACTTCATCGTCAGTGATCAGCTTTGACGCCGAGTTCTGTCCATTTTGCAACTCCGCCAACAGCTCATCAAAGCGCGCAGTGATGCTTTCAACATTGTTCACAGTTTCGGTGAGCCTTGCATTGGCCAAAGAGTCTGAAATTGCTTCTACATTTGAAATGGTCTTGCTGATATCGTCACCCCTTGAGGCCAATTCCTCACTTAAGGTTCTAAAGTTCGTACTAATGGCATCAAAGTTTTCCTTGTTGGTCGATAAATAATCACTGATTTCAGCTGCACTTTGTTGAACACTTTCAAAAGTCTTATCAATGCTCTCGAAGGTCGATTTGAAATTTTCTGAGGTTCGCTCATCCAAAAAACCTGAGGCTAGACCAATGACAGTGTCTAGAGTTCCAAGTAGCTCTTCCGTTCTTGCTTTTATGGGCGCTAGCTGCATATTTACTTCTTCGGTTAAGTCGCGCTCAGTGTCAGCAAGTAATGTATCGCCGCTCATAGCAAGTGGTTCGCCGTGTTTGGTGAATAGTGAAATGCTCTTTTCACCCATGATGCTCGAAGAGTAGATTTTGGCTACGGTATTTTTCGTTACCGGAAAGTCACCGGTAATTTTCAACTCTACAATAAGATTTTGGCTGCCGTCCGGCATGAATTTGATATCGCTCACTTGGCCGATTTTGAATCCATTGACCGTCACTGGATAGGTAGGAAGGAGTCCCTGCGTGTTCTCGTATACCACATAAAACTTATCCTGCTTCGAGAAGACATCTTCTCCTTTCATGTAATTGATACCCCAATACAGCAGCATAACGCTCAGTATTAAAGCAATCCCAATTTTAAATTCAGTTTTCACAGGTTCTTTCCTTTTGCTTCTAAGTTACATTAAGGGGCAAATTTCTTGGCCTCTTTTACATCAATTTTCTTTGACCCTTTAAAAGCTACAATGTAAGCGTCCGGGTAATGCGCCGTTGCTGTGGCTTTCAAGGCCTCTGCTTCCTTGTAGGAACTGACTTTGCCGTAAAAGTACTTGTACAAACCGTACACATCTGTTCTATAAACGTCCGTTAGCCCCATGAAATTTTCTGGAAGAAGCTGTAAATCATTTCTACTCACCGCAATTTGTATGCTGTAATAGACGGCATTTGATGGGACTGGAGTATCGATTTCAACCTCCTTAATGTCGGGTTGGGTGGCTTTTTCTTCAGGAGCATCTTTACTGTTCTCTTCGAGGGCAGCATCAAATACTTCATCAAAGATGCTTTCTTCACGTAAAATGGCGTCGCGGCTCTCTCGCTTGAGTTTGTAGGATTTAATAGCACGGTATACAGCACTTGCAAGCAGTTCTTTGCCCCGAGTGCTTTGCAAGAAATCTTCCTCACCTGGATTTGTCAAAAATCCCAACTCGACGAGAACAGCAGGCATTGTTGACCCCCTTAAAACGGCTAGTGGCTGCTGTTTAACACCGCGATTGCGACGTTTTACGCGACTTTCAAACTGGTTTTGGATTTCATCCGCAATGCTGATGCTTTGTTCTAAGAAGGCATCTTGGTAGGCGCGAAGTGCAATTACTGCTGCAGGATTCGAGGCGTCCAATTTTTCATAGTTGCTTTCCCAGTTGTCCTCGAGTAGACGTGACGCATTCTCAAGCTGAGCGGTTTTGTTTAAACGCTGGTCACGTTCACCCATCCCTAAGACAAAACTTTCCGTTCCGTAGGCAGCTCGACTATCATTAGCGTTGCAATGAATGGAGATGAACAGGTCGGCATTGGCTCGATTGGCAAAAACAGTACGCTGATAAAGCTCTACAAATTCGTTGTCGTTGCGGGTTAAAATCGCTTTGGTATCTGGCAAATATTGTTCGATGTACTGTTTAACGAGTACACTGACGTCATAGCTCACGTCTTTTTCGCGGTCTTTATAACGACCGGTACCCAAGTTTCCTGGATCTTTTCCTCCATGGCCAGGGTCTATTACGATGATATTTACGCCTTCGTCCTCTTGGGCAAAAGGTCTAGGATTAAAGGCAGCAGTCACCGTCATCAATAGCGCCAGAGCCGCGATGTGTAAACCTTTATAACTTCCTGTATTCATACCAACTGAGACGATTGTTCGTTTTACCTTTGAATCTTACAATGCAAATTACATACCTGCGTGGTTAGGAGGCTTACGATTCTGCTTTTTTTGCTCACATGTTGTGCACCATTTTCGGGTAGCGCGCAGGACAGACCTATTACCTATACCGCTGAAGATTCAATCGTCAGTAACGCAGATGAGGGTACGGTAGAATTGTTCAATAATGTGAACATTATTTTTGGTGAAACAACCCTGCAAGCCGGTTACGCCAAGATTTATTGGAAGGATCAATTGGTAGAGGCTAAAGGCTATAAACTACCGTCAGGGGAGATGGCCCAACAACCAGTGTTTGTCGAAAGTGGTAAGACATTTTACTTGAGTGAGATCCGGTATAATTGGTCCACTGAAAAGGCTAAAATCAAAGCCCTATTAACACAGGAAGGGGAAAACTTTTTGAACGGTGATGCCGTAAAAAAAGTTGATTCTAATACGCTCTACATGGCGGGTACAGGCTTTACCACATGTTCGCATGAAGAACCGCACTTCCAGATTAAAACGGGTAAAAGTAAAGTGGTGATGGGTGAACGTATCATCACAGGGCCTGCGCATTTTGAGTTCTTTGGAATTCCAACGCCACTTGTCATTCCGTACGGGTATTTCCCAACAAACATTGAAAAACCAGATATTGCAGGGCTGCTCATGCCTTCCTTTCAGAACTCTCCAACACAAGGTCTTGGTCTGGTAAACGGCGGATGGTACTTTCCCATTAATGACTACATGAACGTGGAACTACGCGGAGACATCTACCTCAGGGGATCTTGGGCATTGGCAGCAACGACGAACTACAAAAAGCGCTACAAGTATTCTGGTAACTTCAGCTACAGTTTTCGAAATGTAAAACGTGGATTAAAAATCTACGAACCGTTTGGACGTTACTCGGAATCAAACAACTTTAGCATCAAATGGTCCCATAACCAAGACCCTAAAGCGCATCCAACGCGGAAGTTTAACGCACGAATAAATCTACAGAACCCCAACTTCTTCAAGAACGCAGCTAATGCAGAAGATTTGATGAATGGGACGATGACTACAACGAACAATACGATGAATTCGAGCATCACCTACAATCAAAAATTTGGTCGCGCGAATCTAACAGTCAGCGGAAATCATAGTCAAAATAACGGTACTCAGAGCTTTACGACCAATCTACCGAAAGCCTCTCTCAATGTTCCTCGTTTCTTCCCCTTGAAAACCAACGACGGAAAGAGCCAATGGTACGACAAGGTGGGTATGAACTATAGCTCTGTGGCCGAAGGTAGGGTGAAGGGTAATTTGGGAACCATCGCCACAGACTTGGACAGTACAGCGGGATACGATTTCAGCGATGTGCTCAGAGAATACGGTCAATACGGCGTGAAGCACACCACGAGTCTAAGTACAAACGGGAAAATTCTTAAGTACATCACCTTTAACCCAAGTGCGAATTATACCGAGCGCTGGTACTTTCAGCAGTATGATTATGCCTTCGACAGTACGTTAAACAAGGCATCGGTCGTAGATACCATCAATGGGTTTCAAGCGGTCAGAGATTTTGGGGTGAGTGCCTCGATGAATACTAAGATTTATGGAACCTTTCAAATCTCCAAGGGACCGGTCAAAGCAGTACGTCACATGATTACCCCTAGGGCAAGCTTAAACTACCGCCCTGATTTTGGTGATCCATTCTGGGGGTACTACCAAAACTTTGTAGATACGCTCGACAATCAGCTTTATTACAACCGATACACAGGATTTTTATACGGTTCACCGGGTAGGGGATCGAACGGTTCGATCTCTTTGAACCTCGACAACAATGTAGAAGCGAAGATGGTGGCCCGGGGCGATACAACAGGAGAATTGACCAAGGTGAAACTCTTGGAGCGTTTTAATTTCAGCACGAATTATAATCTGGCAGCCCAAGACGGCTACAATTGGAACATCGTGCGTCTTACGGCGCAGAGTTCCTTATTCAATAAGAAGTTAAGACTGAGCTATCAGGGGCAGTTTGATCCGTACAGTTATACCCAAGAAGGGGATAGACAGCCTATTTTAGCAGCCCGTGAAGGGCAGGGGCTAATGGTTCACCGCACTTCTCAATTCTCCGCAAGTACTTCTTTGAAGAGCAACCGAGACAACCGTCGCGATGCAGTCGTGCCTGAGCAGCGAGGCGGCAGTTTCACCCAAGGGGATATTGATTATTACCGTTACGACGGTTTGGTACCGTTGCGCCAAGACTGGGATATTAGGTTGAACTATGATGTACGCTTTGTAACGCAAGTGGAAGCAGGAGAGGAAGGCAGTGATCGACCCATGTTTGTCAATGAGTTTGCCGCCCACTCTTTGAGTATGTCTGGGAGTTACCGCCCGACAGATAACTGGAGTATAAATTACAGAACAGGTATCGACTTTGCAGAACGTAGTATCGCCTTTACAAATATTAATGCTGTTCGCGATCTGCACTGTTGGGAAATGCGTTTCACCTGGGTACCTTTTGGTTCGACCCGTTCTTACATGGTTGGGATCAATTTAAAGAATCAACAATTCCGTCAAGTAAAAGCGCAGCGTCGCCGCACGGCTATCGACTTCTAGGAAAGCGACTTGACCCAATTTTCCATCATATTGAATCCTTCAACTGTGAGTATACTCTCTGGATGGAATTGTACTGCGAAGGCGTTCTTCGTGCGATTTTCCATGACCATCGGCGCGCGGTCATCCATGGCCGTAGCACATACTTTCCAATCTTCTGGTAACCCCTCGGCAACGATGGCCCAGCTGTGGTAAAGCCCAACGGTTAGGTCCTGCACACCTTGCAGCAAGAGGCTTTCTTGAATGTTTTCGAGTTTTGTTGTTCTGCCGTGCATTACCCCATCTCTGTTGTACAGCTTCGCTCCTGCATGTTCTGCAAGTGCCTGCATTCCGAGGCAAATACCAAGAATGGGCTTTTTGCCATAGGCGTTAGCGATGACGTCCATGAGCTTACCACTCTCTTTAGGTAAACCTGGTCCCGGACTAAGCACCAATGCATCAAAAGCCTGGAGCGAAGGTATATTTTGGTCGTTACGGACTACCTCAACCTCCACGTCCATTTTTTCGAAGTAATGGACGAGGTTGTAGGTAAAACTATCGTAATTGTCAATGAGGAGCACCTTCATACTGCAAATATGAGCTAAATTGAATTCTGATTAAATCAGAGTTATGAAAAAAGCGATTGAAGGCAAGGGCTTGGCACCGGCCATTGGACCCTATAGTGCTGGGGTAGAGGTTGGTGATATGATTTTCACCTCGGGTCAGATTGCCATGCATCCGCATACAGGAGCATTGGAACTGGATTCTATTGAACTAGAAACAGAGCGCGTGATGCGAAATCTACAGGCCGTGCTTCTGGCAGCAGGGTCCGATTTTAATAATGTTGTAAAGACTTCGATTTTCCTGAGTAGCATGGATCATTTTCCAAAGGTGAATGAAATTTATGCACGTCATTTTAGTCCTCCATATCCTGCGAGAGAGACGGTCGCGGTAAAAACTTTGCCTAAAAATGTGAATGTGGAGATATCCTGCATTGCAGTCCGTAAGAGTTAAGGAATTGGGTATTAAATTGCACGCTCATTTTAAACACATCAGAAATGGATTTTGACGTAATTGTAGTGGGTTCAGGCCCGGGTGGTTATGTAACCGCAATTCGCGCATCACAGTTGGGATTGAAAACCGCTGTAGTAGAAAAAGAAAATCTAGGAGGCGTTTGTCTTAATTGGGGTTGTATCCCTACTAAAGCTCTATTAAAGAGTGCTCAAGTATTTGAATACGTGAAGCACGCAGAAGACTTTGGTATTAAGGTGAGCGAGTACGACAAGGATTTCAACGCCGTAGTAAACCGTTCGCGTCAGGTAGCTAACGGTATGAGCGGTGGTGTCCAATTCTTGATGAAGAAAAATAAAATCACAGTTATCGACGGATTCGGTAAGGTACAGCCAGGAAAGAAAGTGGCTGTAACTGCTGAGGACGGTAAAGAGACAGTTTATTCTGCGAACCACATCATTATTGCTACCGGTGCTCGTTCGCGCGAGCTTCCTTCTTTACCACAAGACGGCAAAAAAATCATTGGTTACCGCCAAGCAATGACTTTGGACAAACAGCCAGAGAAATTGGTGGTTGTAGGTTCAGGTGCTATTGGTATTGAATTCGCTTATTTCTACAACAGCATGGGTACTGATGTAACTGTTGTAGAGTACTTGCCGAACATCGTACCATTGGAGGATGAAGAAGTAAGCAAGCAACTCGAGCGTACCTTCAAGAAGAGCGGCATTAAAGTAATGACGAGCTCAGAGGTAACAGGAGTAGATACTTCAGGCGACGATTGTAAAGTCACTGTGAAAACGAAAAAAGGCGAAGAAGTGCTTGATGCGGATATCGTTTTATCGGCTGTAGGTATTGCACCAAACGTGGAAGGTGTTGGTTTAGAAGACGTAGGTATCGCAACGGACCGCGGTCGTGTGATGGTTAACGACTACTATCAGACTACTGTTCCAGGATACTACGCTATCGGTGATATTGTCAAAGGTCCAGCATTGGCACACGTAGCCTCGGCTGAAGGTATCCTTTGTGTCGAGAAAATTGCAGGTCACAATGTAGAGCCACTTGATTACGGTAACATTCCAGGATGTACGTACTGTTTCCCTGAGGTAGCTTCAGTAGGTATGACAGAGAAGGCAGCGAAAGAAGCGGGTTATGACCTTAAGGTAGGTAAATTCCCATTCTCTGCTTCAGGTAAGGCTTCTGCCTCAGGACACAAAGACGGTTTTATCAAAGTGATATTTGATGCGAAGTACGGAGAATTGCTCGGAGCTCACATGATCGGTTCAAACGTAACAGAGATGATCGCCGAAGCAGTGCTTGCGCGCAAGCTTGAGACTACGGGCCACGAAATCTTGAAAGCTGTTCACCCACACCCAACCCTCAGTGAGGCATTCATGGAAGCAACAGCGGCAGCTTACGACGAAGTAATCCACTTGTAAGAAAAGCTTCTTAAATAGTTAGAAACCGCCCCAACCTTGGGGCGGTTTTTTTGTTACTTCATCATATGGCACAACCACTCTTAGAATTCCAAGAATTGCGCTTCGCGTACGATGAGCTAAAATTTGATTTTGGCAACGCTACAATTGCTCCCGGGGAGATTGTGGTGATCGTTGGTCCCTCTGGTGCTGGTAAGAGCACGTTGATGCGTCTTTTGCGCGGAGAACTGAACCCAGGAGCTGGTAAGGTAATCATTGCTGGAAAGGAAGTAGAAACGCGCAAGAAGCGCTTGGTATTGGATGAGACGAAGGCAGGTTGGGTTCCTCAACTCGACGATTTACAGAGCATGCTCAGTCTCGAAGACAATATCGGTCACCATATTCTTAGAATGGATCCGGAAGACAAAGAAGCACGTGTGGAAGAGCTCAAGGCAGCGATGCATTTGCAAGCCTACAGTGGTCAAAAGGTACGAACGCTCAGTGGCGGTCAGCGTCAGCGTGTGAGTATTGCCAAAGCGATGGCTGGAAGTCCACCGGTACTATTGATGGACGAGAGTTTAGCGCAGCTGGACTTGAGGACGAAGTCGCTCATTCTGATGGATTTTAAAACCATGATTAAAAGAGAGGGCTGTGCCGCACTTTTGGTACTTCATGACCCTGCGGATGCACTCTTTGTTGCAGATACCCTTTGGGTGATTCGTGGCGGAAAGCTGGTACAGCAGGGGAGACCCAATGAAATCATTGCAGAACCCGTTCATCACGAGATTGCGGGTTTGTTTGATTACATTAATGTGGTTCCAAAAGAAGTCGAGCTGCCTGGAAAATGGCGTGATAACGGCAATCACAAGTGGTGTTATGCAGACGAGTTACCGGAATTGGACACGGAACTTATAGAGACTATTCCCTTGCCAAAAGGGGAGATGTACATCTATAACTACCAGGGACACCGCCTTATTTCAAAGTAGGCTGAAGGGCAATGAAAAACGCCCCGCTCCAAAGGAACGAGGCGTTTCAAAAGTACTCCAAAAGATTATTACTTCACCTTATCAACGATCGCTTTGAACGCTTCAGGGTGGTTCATGGCTAAATCTGCCAAAACCTTACGGTTCAATTCAATGTTCGCTTTTTTCACCTTACCCATGAATTGTGAGTAAGACATACCGTGCATACGTGCACCAGCGTTAATACGCTGAATCCACAATGCGCGGAACGTGCGTTTTTTGTTTTTACGGTCGCGGTAAGCGTACTGAAGACCTTTCTCTACAGCATTCTTTGCTACCGTCCAAACGTTTTTGCGACGACCAAAGTACCCTTTGGCGTGCTTCATCAATTTTTTTCTGCGCTCTCTTGAAGCAACAGCATTTACTGAACGTGGCATAAATTTTAATTTTTTTGTGAGAGGTACTTCTACTATTTCAAGAAGGTTTAGCTACCTGGCACAGGGTTAATTAATTAACTCTGGGAATTACTTCATTCCCAATTGATTCTTGATGTTTTTCGCATCAGAATCAGAAACCAAACCAGATTTTGTCAAACGACGCTTCTGATCAGTTGCTTTCTTGGTCAAGATGTGTGACTTGAAAGCGTGCTTTCTTTTGATCTTACCAGAGCCTGTCAGCTTAAAACGCTTCTTTGCACTGGATTTAGTTTTCATCTTTGGCATGATTCAACTGTATTTATTTGGAGTAACTTTATTTTTTAGGAGCAATGGTGATGTTCATCTTCTTACCGTCCATAGATGGCATGTGCTCTACTTTTCCGTATTCTTCCAAGTCTTGAGCAAGACGCAACAACAAGATTTCTCCTTTGTCTTTAAAAACAATCGAACGTCCACGGAAGAAGACAAATGCCTTTACTTTCGCCCCGCTCTGCAAGAATTCAATGGCATGTTTCTTCTTGAATTCGTAATCATGATCTGAGGTGTTCGGTCCGAAACGAATTTCTTTAATGACCACCTTCACAGCCTTAGCAGCAAGTTCCTTCTGCTTTTTGCGCTGATCGTACATGAATTTGCTGTAATCGATGATTTTACACACCGGTGGGTCAGCTTTTGGCGAAATTTCCACCAAATCTAAATCCATGTCTTCTGCCATGCGCTGCGCTTGACGTGTATCGTAGACACCAGGTTCTACATTATCACCTACCAAGCGAATTTTTGGAACGCGGATGCGTTCGTTAGTTCTGTGATTTGCGGCCAGTTTCTCTTTCGGCTGCTTTCTTTTACCTCTTCTCAGTGTTCGGTTGTTTTAATTAAACTTCTATTAATCAATAAGTTGAGAAATCTCTTCCTCAATACTTTTTACAAATTGTTCTCGGGTCATTGTTCCCAAATCTCCCTGGCCGTGGCGACGTACACTTAGTTCCCCGCTTGTGGCTTCTTTCTCGCCTACAATCAACATGTAAGGAATTTTAGTCACTTCTGCGTCACGTATCTTCCTGCCAATCTTCTCGTTACGATCGTCTACGAGGGCGCGAATATCGGAAATTTCTAGGAATTGTGCTATTTCCTGAGCGTAGTCATTGTATTTGTCACTAACCGGTAAAATTTTCACTTGTTCAGGGGTTAACCACAATGGGAAGTTTCCCCCACAGTGCTCGAGGAGTACTGCTACAAAACGTTCCATAGAACCGAAAGGTGCGCGGTGAATCATGACTGGACGGTGGCTTTCATTGTCTGAGCCTTTGTACTCGAGTTCAAAACGCTCTGGAAGGTTGTAATCTACCTGAATAGTTCCAAGCTGCCAGCTTCTGCCGAGGGCATCTTTCACCATGAAATCGAGCTTTGGACCATAGAAGGCTGCTTCGCCGTATTCTACTATGGTATTCAAGCCTTTCTCGTCAGCCGCTTCAATGATGGCACTTTCAGCCTTTTCCCAGTTTTCGTCCGATCCAATATACTTTTCTGGTTTCTCAGGATCGCGCAAGCTCACTTGGGCTACGTAATCCGTGAAATCCAATGTTTTAAAGATGTACAGTACTAGGTCAATAACATTCTTAAACTCGCCCTTGAGTTGGTCTGGTGTACAGAAAATATGTGCATCATCCTGAGTAAAGCCTCTCACACGAGTTAGACCGTGAAGCTCTCCACTTTGCTCGTAGCGGTACACAGTACCAAATTCGGCATAGCGAACAGGGAGTTCTTTATATGACTTAGGCGTTGCTTTGTACAACTCACAGTGGTGCGGACAGTTCATCGGTTTGAGTAAGTACTCTTCGCCTTCTTCCGGTGTATTGATCGGCTGGAAGCTGTCTTTACCATATTTGGCGTAGTGTCCAGAACAAACGTAAAGTTCTTTATTTCCAATATGAGGTGTAATCACACCGTCGTAACCTGCTTTCTTCTGTGCACGCTTTAAGAAATTCTCAAGGCGCTCACGCAGTGCTGCACCTTTTGGCAACCATAACGGTAAACCTTGACCTACACGTTGAGAGAAAGTGAATAGCTCAAGCTCCTTACCTAGTTTTCTATGGTCTCTTTTCTTGGCTTCTTCTAGTAATTCCAGGTATTCTTTAAGCTCACCGGCCTTCTGGAAGGAAATTCCATAAACACGAGTCAACTGTGGGTTATTTTCATCACCTCTCCAGTATGCACCGGCAACGTTCATGATCTTCACTGCCTTGATATATCCGGTGTGAGGAATGTGTCCACCACGACAGAGGTCGGTGAAATCTGCATGATCACAGAAGGTGATGGTACCGTCTTCGAGGTTCGAGATCAATTCCGTTTTGTACGGATTGTCCTTATACACTTCAAGGGCTTCTGCTTTAGTAATGGGCCGCAACTTGAATTCAGATTTGGCACGAGCAAATTCGAGCATCTGCTTTTCAATCTTCGCAAAATCCCCTTCACCGATGCTTTCATCGCCGAAATCTACATCGTAGTAGAATCCTTTTTCAATGGCCGGGCCAATGGTTAGCTGTGCTTCAGGGTAGAAGTGTAGGATAGCTTGTGCGAGAACGTGCGCAGAGCTGTGCCAAAAGGCCTCTTTACCCTTTGCATCGTTCCATGTAAAAAACTGTAGCGTACCGTCGTGCGTCAATTCATCGTTCAACTCAATGGTTTGACCATCGTAGCTGCCCGATAAGATATTTCTAGCAAGACCGTGAGATATACTTTTCGCAACATCCATGGCTGTTGTGCCTGGCTCGTAGGATCTCTGATTTCCGTCTGGGAACGTTACAGTAATCATTTTTACTCTTTTTGTGTTATCACTAAGAGCGCAAATTTAAGTGTTCGTAGGCATTTGATGTTTTTTTCGAACCGATTTTATAAACCATATTTGGATAGTAATTTAGCCCTGATGAAAAATACCCCCAGCAAGGAGCAAGTTTTAGAGACTATGAACCGTCTTGTAAAAGACACACTCATGGAGACTCTGAAGATAAAATATGTGGATGCTGATCCATTGACTGGCAAGTTAGTTGCCACGATGCCAGTGGATTCGCGTGTATACCAACCCATGGGTATTCTTCACGGTGGCGCCACTGTGGCACTTGCCGAAAGTGTGGGTTCTGCTGCTTCTCAAATGCTCATAGATTCGTCAAAAGAAATGGCGCTGGGCGCAGAAATTTCCGCCAATCACGTTAAAAGTGCACGCACAGGCCTACTCATCGCAACCGCTGAATGCATTCATCACGGAAAAAGTTCGCATTTGTACCACATTCGAGTGGAAAATGAGCAAGGAGAGCTGATCTCGATGGTGAAGCTGCTTAATTTCGTCAAACAGCGTAAATAATGCTTGAAGTACTCCTTCGGATACCGAATCAAAATATTCGCAAGTTGCATTGTCGGCCTTCTGATCCCGAACATGCCACCTTCGTGTTGCGTGGATTTTCGAGCGAGGCGAGCTATTATATTGCAGAGGACAAAGGTGAATCTGACGATTTCTGGGCAAGTTTTGCCAATCAGTTGAAACCCGAAACGAAAGAAAAAAGAGCTGCGGAATACCAAGAGATGGTCCAATCGGCCATTAGAGAGATTCAGCAGCATGTGGTTCAAAAAGTGGTATTGAGCCGACAGTTTTTCTGGGACTGTCCCAATGCAAATGCCCGGGAGACGTTCAATACCCTGTTAAAATCGTACCCAGCATGTACGGTGTTTGCTATCAAACATTCCAAATATGGTTCGTGGATGGGCGCCTCTCCAGAAGTTTTGCTGGAAAGTACAGACGAAGGCTACCGCAGCATGTCCTTGGCAGGTACTCGCCTTAAGAATGGCACCCGTTGGGGAAATAAAGAACTCGAGGAGCAGAAATTTGTAACCAAAGAAGTACATCGCAGTCTAAAGGCCTTCGGTGGAAAGATTAGCCGGGATAAGCAAACCACATTCAATGCGGGACCCGTGGAGCATCTACTCACTTGGGTAAACACGAACAACCATACGCTGGATTCTAAATCTCTTGCAGAGGAATTGCATCCAACCCCAGCCATATGTGGCTCCCCAGCGGAAAAGGCGCAAGAATTCATTGCACAATACGAAGGGTACGACCGCTCGCTATATGCGGGATATTTTGGTCTATTTGAACAACAAGTGCACGCGACAGTGTTATTAAGGAGTATGCAGTGGTTTACATCTGGGGTCCAATTTTATGCCGGCGGCGGCATTACCAAAGACAGCGTACCTTTGGACGAGTGGATGGAGACAGAACATAAGATTTCTGCCCTGAAAGAACTCATTCAAATCGATGACAACAGATAAGGCAGCAGCACAATGGACTTTAGAAGCACTTGCTCAGGCAGGGGTTAAGACCATAGTATTCTCACCGGGCTCTCGGAATGCGCCGTTAATCATAGCAGCAGAAGCCTTGGGTGTCTTTGAAATGATGGTTCTCGGCGATGAGCGTAGTGCTGCTTTTCACGCCCTAGGACGCAGTTTAGTGACCAATGCCCCGCTAGCTGTTTGTTGTACCTCTGGCAGTGCCTTGGCAAATTATTATCCTGCCATTCTCGAGGCCTATTACGCCCATGTTCCCCTTATTGTTTTGAGCGCCGACCGACCGCAAGACCGCATTAATAAAGGCGAGGGTCAGACCTGTGTGCAACGGGACTTTTATGAGCCGCATGTTGCGGCGAGTGTCCAATTGGACCAAGAAACTAGCTATACCGAAGCTCGTGAAACCTTGCAATATGCTATCCAAGCAATGCACTTCGAGATGCGTCCCATTCATATCAATGTCGCATTCGATGAGCCTCTATATGAGCAAGGCCCGGCACAGGAGCCAATGCATTTGGAATACAGCATGGATGCTTTTGTGAAGCATGGCCTTCCTGAATCGATAGAATCGCCTGATTTTAGCCAAGCTGGATCCGTAGCTGTTGTTGCAGGGCAGTTGTTGCCAAAAGAATCAGCGATGGTTCGTTCGCTATTGGACGAGGGCGTTAGTTGGACCATTTTCGCGGA
>CATAPZ010000101.1:0-2152 GCA_949486955.1 Cryomorphaceae bacterium
GTCATTGATACACGCAACGATTATGAAGTGGGCATCGGCACATTCAAAGGCGCAATTGACCCGGAAACGACCAGCTTTGGCGAATTTCCAGCCTGGTGGGAGGCCAACAAGGACCGCTTGCACAACAAGAAAATCGCCATGTTCTGTACGGGCGGTATCCGCTGCGAGAAATCAACGAACTATTTGATGAGCCAAGGTGTAAACGATGTGTTTCACCTCAAGGGCGGCATCTTGAAGTACCTCGAGGAAGTGCCTGAGGAACAGAGCACATGGGAAGGCTCGTGTTTTGTATTCGACGGCCGCGTATCGGTTGAGCACGGGCTGCGTGAAGGCCCTCACGAGATGTGTCACGCGTGCCGCAAGCCTGTTTTGCCAGAAGACAAAACACGCGCAGAATGGGAAGAAGGCGTTTCTTGCCACCAGTGCATTGGTGAGACCTCGGAAGACGATAAAACACGCTTCCGTGAACGCCAGAAACAGATACGGCTAGCCCGCGAACGCGGGATCACTCATATGGGTATTCACGGAATTGAGTGAATATTGCGGTTCTTCCGTCATATATTTATTTAGACGGATAGGCCGGTTAAGCCGTATTCATTGTTTGACATGGATTTTTTACTATTGACTCAATCTTTTTGATTGTGACGTATTGATGACACGAAGGACAATGCAATGATTGTCATACCAACTCCGCCTGTTATCAGTTCGTGGACGTGAAAAATTGACTGCATGAACATCACGAGCGATAATGCAAATATGGAGTAAAATGCTCCATGTTCCAAATATCGAAACTCCGCAAGTGTGCCTTTTTCAACGAGCATAATCGTCATCGCCCTCACATACATGGCGCCAATACCAAGACCAATCGCGATCAGGAGTATGTTGGTCGTTAGCGCAAAAGCACCAATAACGCCATCGAACGAAAAGCTAGCATCTAGTACTTCAAGGTACAAAAATGCCCCTAAACCACCTTTAGCACCAATTTCAGCGGTCCGGCCTGCTATATTATCTAAAACTGTACCGAGCCCATCAACTGCTACAAACACAAGCAGACCCATGATTGCTGACGTAACAAATTGAGCTGAATAATCATTGGGAATAATTCGTGAAATGGTAAGTACAATAATCAAAACTAACGCAATTTCCAAACCTCGGACAGAACTACAGTAGCGTAGACCTCTTTCAATTGGACCAATCCAATCAATAGTTTTTTCGCCATCAACAAAAAACTTAAGTGCTACCATCATCAAGAAGGTTCCCCCAAATGCTGATATTGGACCATGTGCTTTGCCAATAATACGCGAGTACTCATCTGGATCAGCAAGCGCTAGATGCATTGCCGCGAAAGGATTTATCCAAACAAAAATCGCAACAATGGCCAGAGGAAAAACGATGCGCATACCAAAAACTGCAATTAAGATGCCCCACGTCAGAAACCTCTGACGCCAGACCGGTGTCATTTCTTCAAGTTTGTTGGCGTTTACAATTGCATTATCAAAAGAAAGTGCGATCTCAAGTGCTGCCAAAACAATGCCAACGATTAAAAACGATATAAGGCCCGAAATAGTGCCTTCAGTAGCCCAACCAAGCCAAGCAGAGAGAAGTAGCCCGACAACAGTAGTAGCTAAGGGCCATTTTAAATATGAAGTTACGGTACGTTCGCTATTCATAAATTAATTCCCTGACATTATTTCGGGCAGCCACAGTACTAACTGGGGGAATGCAAAGATTAAGCTTAGGCCGAGGAGCTGTACCAACATGAATTGCATCATTCCTAGGTAAATGTCCTTCAAGTCCCAATTTGGCACCACTCCCTTTAGAAAATAAGCTGAAAGCGCAACTGGAGGCGATAGCCAAGCTGTTTGAAGGTTTACAGCAACCAAAATTCCAAACCAAACCATGAGATCATATCTCGATAACCCATGAATATCTAAAGCCTCTACAGTAGGTAACAAGATTGGCACCACAATCAATACAATTGGAACCCACTCAAGTGGCCAACCCAGCAAGAAAATAAGAGCCATTACTAAAAGCAGAATTAGATACGGAGACATATCTAGTCCAAGCAATATTTCTGTCATCATCCGAGGCGTTCCTAGAGCACTAAATTGCGCGCCAAAGAAGTTGGAGGCAGCGACCAAGAACATGATCA
>CATAPZ010000102.1:0-11176 GCA_949486955.1 Cryomorphaceae bacterium
TCATTGTGTCCTGGCAGGCCAAAGGGTATGATTCCTCCACTGGCCGGCCGGCCGATACCGCTTCGCAGTAATTTCATCATTTGTATTCGGTCGATTCCAGCATTGATTGCCCAACGCAATTCGTACGGAATTTCTGCCTCGGCATTAAACAATAAAAATTCTGTGTTCAGGAATGGACTGCGCTCTAGAATGTGGTCTTCCCTGTAGCGCGCTTGCATGGCTCCATCGGCCGTTAGAAGATCATCTTTGAAACTAGGGTCGATATTGGGGAGTAAATCAAACGAGCCAACTAGATATTCCAAGAACGCACTCTGTTGGTCAGGCAAGAAAGATACACTCACCCCGTCTAGATAGGGCAAAGACTGCCCGTTGTCGTCACGACGCCAATACTTCTCATTCTTGTGCAGTATCAGCTTTTCACCAAAGTGCCATTTATGGAATTTAAACGGTCCGCTACCGCCAGCCTCTGTGGCCAATTTACCAGCTTTCGCTGCCACTGAATCTACCACAGCACAATATGGCATGGTTAGCAATGACGGGAAAGCCGCAAAAGGCTCATGAAGTTCGATGCGAAGAATAGTGTCATTGACAGCTACAACATCCTTTACGCGCTCAAGAACCCACGCACCGGGTGATGCCGTGGCAGGGTCAACAAGGCGGTTAAAAGAATAGGCAACATCAGAAGCCGTAATACGACGCCCTGAATGGAAATAGGCCTCACGTAGGAAAATGGAATAGGTAGTATTCTCCACCTCGTAATGCTGCGCAATCGCAGGAACGACTTCATTGTTCTCGTTCAAGGCAAACAAACCTTCGTACAACTGTCCAACTGCCCAAATGGTGCTTTTATCACGAGCAAAGGCCGGATCCAATGTTGGAATACCAGCAGGCTCGTTGTATCGAAAAACCATCTTGTCGCTATGATTTTCACGACCACAGCCACTAAGTAGCAATTGAACAGCTACAAAAAAGCCCCCAATGAAGGAGGCTTTCTTTAAAATATGAAGCTTCTTAAGCGTCAATGTTTGCGTATTTAGCGTTGCGCTCGATAAAGTCTCTACGCGGCGGTACATCATCGCCCATAAGCATCGAGAAGATGCGATCGGCTTCAGCACTGTCATCGATAGTGACTTGCTTCAAGATGCGCTCGTCAGGATTCATAGTGGTTTCCCACAACTGCTCCGCGTTCATCTCACCAAGACCTTTGTAACGCTGTACACCCACACCTTGACCGCTTTCACCGCCATACTCTAGTTGTAGTGCATCGCGCTGGTCGTCGTTCCAAGCATACGAGCTTTTCGCCCCCTTCTTCACCAAATACAATGGTGGGTTCGCGATGTATACGTAACCAAGTTCTACCAACTCACGCATGTAGCGGAAGAAGAAGGTCAAAATCAATGTAGAAATGTGGCTACCATCCACATCGGCATCCGTCATGATGACAATCTTGTGGTAACGAAGCTTAGCCAAGTTCAAGGCTCTCTCGTCTTCCTCAGTACCTACACTTACCCCTAGGGCCGTGTACATGTTCTTGATTTCTTCGTTTTCAAAAACCTTGTGCGAGATGGCTTTCTCTACGTTCAAGATTTTACCACGAAGTGGAAGAATCGCCTGGAAATTACGGTCTCGACCTTGCTTTGCCGTACCCCCTGCAGAATCACCCTCTACAAGGAAGATTTCACACACTTCCGGATCAGTTTCCGAACAATCGCTCAACTTCCCTGGAAGTCCCATCGAAGACATGGAGCCTTTGCGCTGCACCATCTCGCGAGCTTTCTTCGCAGCAACACGTGCACGAGCAGCAAGAAGTACTTTCTGAACGATAATTTTAGCTTCGTTCGGGTGTTCCTCCAAGAAATTGGTCAACATCTCCCCAACGAGCTTATCTACAGCTCCACTCACCTCTTTGTTACCCAGTTTGGTTTTGGTCTGTCCCTCGAACTGAGGCTCCATAACCTTAACAGATATAACGGCGGTTAAACCTTCACGGAAATCATCACCGCTCACTTCTACTTTTTCTTTAGCAAGAAGACCACTTTCGTCAGCGTATTTTTTCAGCGTACGTGTGAGTGCTCTACGGAAACCTGCAAGGTGTGTACCACCTTCGTGAGTGTTAATGTTATTTACGTAAGAATGAATGTTCTCGTTGTACGAGGTGTTGTAGTGCATCGCTACCTCAACCGGGATTCCGTCGCGCTCGCCTTCCATGCACATTACCTGTGGCATGATTGTATCACGGTTTGCGTCAATGTATTTAACGAAGCCCGCTAGACCGTCTTGCGAATGGAAACGTTCGCCTAAGAATTCACCTTTTTCGTCTTTCTCACGAAGGTCGGTCAAAGTAATGGTAATACCCTTGTTCAAGAACGCCAACTCGCGCATACGCTTGGCAAGAATCTCGTACTGGTAGATCAATTCTTCGAAGATCTCACCGTCCGGTTTGAAGGTCACAATGGTTCCGCGGTAATCTGTATCACCAATCTTACGGGTTGGGTATTTTGCCACACCACGCGAGAACTCAACTTCGTGCTTTTCTCCGTTGCGGTGTACCTCTGCATGCAGCATAGTAGAGAGTGCATTCACACAACTCACACCTACCCCGTGCAAACCACCGGATACTTTGTAAGAATCTTTATCGAATTTACCCCCGGCGTGTAGTACCGTCATTACTACCTCTAGGGTAGAACGGCCGTCCTTAGGGTGCATATCTGTAGGAATACCACGACCGTCATCTTTGACCGTGATACTGTTGTCTTCGTTGATTGTAACGTAGATATCAGATGCATAGCCAGCGAGGGCTTCATCAATCGAGTTATCTACTACCTCGTATACCAGGTGGTGGAGACCTTTTACGCCCACATCACCAATGTACATGGCCGGACGTTTTCTTACGGCTTCTAGTCCTTCAAGTATCTGAATGGACCCTCCATCATAGTTGTTTTGCTCTTCGCTCATAACGGTTGAGTTTTGTGCTTTTTTGCTATTCTAACAAAGATAACTTTCTGGGGTCCAATTCTACCCTTTTATCCCCTCCTAGCGGGGTGCACTTACCAACATTGTTATTAACATTCTCGCGGGTTACAGCGAAAATGAAGCACCGTCTTTGGAATTAAAATTGGTAGTTGAGAACGAACATGCCACGGGTGCCTCGAACACCGTATCCTTGCCACATCATATACCTCTGATTCAGCAAGTTATATCCTCTTAAACTCACACTAAGATTTTCATTGATTTTGTAATCGATACGTGCACTTAAATCCATGTAATCTTCCAACGGGTAAAGCGTATAGTCTAAGCTGTTGTATCGACCACCTACATAGCGCAGATTAGCCCCAATAGAAAGCTCATTGATGCTGTAATCTACCATAGCACCCAGAACGAGCCCTTCTTGACCTAAGAATGCATCTCCTGAATAGTTGTTTAGTTCAGCATACGTTGACGCTACAAAATGCTTTAGAGGTAGGTTCAATTCCCCACGGACACCTGTTTTCACTACATTTTCAGCATAGACTGCCTGAAGTGCCGCAATTTGCTGACCATTGACCTCACTAAGCATCAAGAGCGAATCGCGCTGGAACATCAAAGCATCATTCATCGAAGTAAGCGATCCCTCCACGCGGTATTGAAGCTTTCCTGCCAATGCGCCTTGCATACCCACATACCCTTTGTTAGAGCCTGAGAGGCGGTATTCTTGATCCATAGAAAGGAAGGGCACCTGTGAAATCATACTCTCCAAAGTATTTTGCTTCGCAGTACCGTCCCAACCACCATAAACAGCAAGTGTACGCTTAAGAAGCTCTGCTTGAAGATTAACCTTCGGGTACACGTAATATTCAAAACGATCGATGCCAAGACCACTAGTTTGTGTGCCTGTGAAGTTCAATCCAAACTCGTAACTCAGAATACCCTTCTTTCCACTGGTGTAAGGAGCTATGGTAAAGTTGTGGTAAGCAGCAGAAGAAGAATCGGCCCAAGAGTTCACACTCGCGAATTGATACCCTAGATCTAGGCTAATGTCCTGCTCGTCCGCGTAAATCTCAAAACGGTGTTGTGTTTTCGCTAAATGCTCGCTAGTCGCCATTCCTGCAGCCGTGTATTTGTAGGAAACACCCCCACTGCGGTAGGCGAATTTCACCTTACTCGTTGGGTTCGTCGTTCTCAACCATTGCTGGGACAAACCATATTGCTGCTGCCATGCTCCCGGCGTGCTATCCGGCACTACTGTCAACGGAGTCAAAGCCCCGTAATAACTGATATAATCTGCTTTGAGCAAGGCCTGAGTTTTAAAGTTATAGCTCTTTGTCGCACGTTGGAAATCTGCCAGTACCTCATTTTCGTACTGAGGTTGGCGCAAATAATCAACATCACTCACCCCGCTGAGTGCACCCTGGTGAAGTGCTCGAACGCCCCATACGTTTTTCTTACTGCGCGGCGAGCTCAGAATAAAGCTTGCGTAGGAGCTTGCATAATTTCCACCGCCCACGCTAACACTCTGTGTGGGCAACTTAGGCAACTTCACTCTACCCAAACGGATGGCTGGGATAGCCTCAGGCGCAAAATCCAGAGACATCGCCTTGGGATTGATACGAACACTTACAGGTAGCTTTTCAGAAGTTGTATCCGAAAACGAAGGCTGCTCGCTGATCTTTTGAGCACTTCGGACCTGTGCTTGATACTCTTCTACAACGCGTATCTCCACGCTTTTAACCTCATCGCCGGTACCTGTTTCTTCTTGGGCCAATAGTGAAGCATTCACACCCACAATAAGTGCAGCTGTTGCGACTATTCTTAATTGGAATCTCATCTTCATCATTCCTTATTCTTCTAATTCTTCAATAGATTCCATTTCGAAATCCTCCATACTCAGGCTGTCCACGCCAATGGTGTTGCGCTCTTCTCTTTCTCTTTGAAGGGCCAATTCCGATTTAAACGCACTCGCTTGTGCCGCATAATCGCCGAAATCCGCATTGTCGATCACAAAATCCAGCGTGTAGTTCGCTTGGAAATCATCGCGCAACCCTGCATAATTCTTTGCCATTAGGATAAGCGAATTCCAGCGCCATTTCGGATAGGTTGGCAGGTTCTCTATCATCCAGAACAACAAATCATTGGATCCTTCGTATTTGCCAATGACATGGTCAAACTCTGCCAAATAATAGGTGGCTTCAGCTTGCGCCTCTCCTTTGATATCTGCTTTGACTTGAGTGTAGTACAATTTTGCATTGGCACTATCCTTTAGCTCATAGGCGCTGCGTGCAGCGTTGAGCAAGGCCTCGGTCTTCCAATCGGTCGGCAAAGCCTCATCTTGCAACAAACTCTCTGAATATTGCATTACCACCGGCACGTTGTCCAAAGACTTCGCACAGCGCATCAGTCCCAATCGAGCCCGGCGACCTTCATCGGCATTACCCACTAGTCCAAGCACCTGCTCGTAGTAATAGAAGGCTTGCTCAAAATCTTGCGCTGCATAGTACAGCGAGGCTAAACGCTCTACGGTCTGTTTACGGAAGCTCAGCTCGCCTGAAGCCGCTACGAATTCATAAGCCGACTGTGCTAGGGAATCTTGGCCTTGACTGAATGCACATTCAGCGAGGTAATAGTTTGCCGGAACTCTGAAAATTCCATCTGGAAACTTATTCAAGTAATCCGTCATGCCTTTCAATGTTCCTTCACAATCGCCAAAACTGTAGCGGTCGTAAGCTCCGTTGTATAAGGTGGAATCCAGCTGACCTTGACCGATGTCGGTTCCCGTTAAGGTTTGAATCCAATCGACATAACCCGTTAGCTGGTCCAATTCAGCAAACTGAATCTTCGCTAATCCAAGCGCCTCCCTACTTTCAGCAGTATTCGGGAAATCTTCTACAACGCTCTTGAACTGGTCCAATGCCTTGTTGCCTTTTCCTTGTGTACGGTAGATCAGACCCAATGCGATGTGCGCATTTTTGATGAATCGAGACTTCGGGTAATCCTGAATGAATGCGGTGAAAATAGACTCTGCCTGGTTTTCCTTGCCCATTTTCATGTAGGTCTCTCCCAACTCAAAATAGGCATCAGTTGCGTACACAGAATTCGGATACTTCTTCACCAATGTTTCTAGACTTCCTGCCTTCCGCTGATCATCATCTACCAAACCAAAGCAGAGGCTCTGCTGGAACATCGCGTAATCCGCATCCGGAACACTACGGCCGAGATACGTCTGGTAGTAGTTGATGGCATTGTTGTATTGGCTCGTCATGAAGTAAGAATCTGCCAAGCGTAATTCGGCATCATTCGCAAGCTTTGTGCCCGGTCGTTGCTTGTTTAAATACAATCTGAAGGTTGTCGCTGCCGCCTCATAATTGCCCTTTGAGAAATTTGCGTAGGCTTTGTTGTACAGGCTTCGCTTGTATTGGCTCAATGTCGCAGATCCGGGAGTAGCTTCAAATTTCGCCAACTCTAACAAGGCACCTTCAAAGTCCTTGGCTCTATAAGCCACCTCAGCCAACCAGTAATGCGCCAAGGCCGTATAAACATTGCTTAAGGGATAATCCAAAGACCGCTCAAACATGCGCTTAGCCGCCGGATACTGAATAGCATTGAAATGTTGCACCCCACGGAAATACGCTACTTTCTGATAGGCCCCTTGCATGGTCGGCTGTTCCAACCCTGCCGAAGAGATCGCCTTCATAGCACTCTCGTAATCCTTAGAATTTAGATACAGGTTGGCTAAATATTCATTCGCTTCCGCGCGATACTTGCTGTTTGGGTACTTCTTTAAGAAGTCCTTGAAAATATCTAAGGGTTGCTCAAACGGTGTAGCACTGTCGTAGGCCAATTTCGCGTAGTTGAAATATGCATCTTCACGAAGGCGCTTGTCGCTACCGCTCTGACTGGCTTTAAAAAATGCCCCTTGAGCCTCCGTCTTTTTGCCGGTCTTTAGGTAACAATCGGCCAAATGGTAGTAGGCACTCTGCCCCAAATCATCTCCTCGATTATGAATCTTGTTGAACGCCTTAATGGCCTCTTCGTACCTGCGTGTCTTGTACAAAACGAAGCCAAGCTTATAGTTGTCTTGAATACTCAGCTTGCCGCCTAGCTCTTTGTGCTTTTCCAAATAGAGGGCAGCTTCCTTCCAGTCCGATTTCTGATAATACCCCTCACCGATGAGTTTAGCTACCTCCGCCGCACGCGACGGAACTGCCTGTGCAAGAAGGGACTCTCCTACCGAAAGCAATTGATCGATATCTCCTGTTTTGTAATAAATCTGACTGAGGTAATACGGAACCACACCACCAAACTTCTCGTCGCCAATCAGCAGTTTGAATTGCCCCAAAGCTGTGCTGTATTGTTCTGCCTCATAAGCGATATGCCCGTAGTAATACTGGTGGTAATTCTGATATTCCCCCTTGTAGCTGGTCCCTTGAAAAAAGAGGTTTCGCGCCTTTTCAACATCTTTAGCCATCAGGTAACTGTAGGCCAATTTGAAATAGTATTCACTTCTAAAAGCGTTTGGAACATCAGCGGCATCAATAGCACCCAACCATTGCACCACTTTTTTGTACCTGCGGTTGTTGAAGTAGTAGTTTGCAGCAGTGACATGCGCCTCTTGCCATCTTGGGCTTAACGGGTAGGTCTGTGCGAAGTACGTCAAGAAATATTCGCTGTTTTCGTTCATCAAATAGAGTGCACAAAGCGCTCTATAGAAACTACTTTCCTCTTTCAAGAAACTCTGTGTCGGCAAATCGGAAGCCAACAGTTCGTCAAATCCTACTCTTGCCGCAGCATAGAGTCCATCGTCGAAAAGGTCAACACTTGAATTAAAGGTTGCCTCAAATCCTTGCTCAGCTGTGGTCTGTTGGGCATGGACGCTGAAGCCAAAAACTAGCAGAACCGCTAGAAATAATCGGGTACGCATATCGTTTACGTTTATGCTTAAAAATAACCTATGCTCATGGCCTACTTTAGGGCCAATCCTGTGAATTCGGTTGAGTTATTCACATCAAAAAAACGCGCGACCTCAATCGTTTGGTATTTCTTCTAACTTTGAATCTGCTTAAAATCAACTACCGTACATGGCAACAATTGAAGTACAGAATGCAAACGTCTTTCAAGGCAAACACCTAGTTCTCACGGACGTAAGCTTTAAAATCGATACCGGTGAATTCGTGTATTTGATTGGCCAGACGGGCTCTGGAAAAAGCTCACTTTTAAAAACTTTGTACGGCGATCTACCCCTAGAACAGGGCACAGCTAGGGTGGCTGGACATACATTGAACGGCTTGCGCAGCAAAGATATTCCTGCATTACGCAGAGATATCGGTATTGTATTTCAGGATTTTCAATTGCTCAGTGACCGCAGTGTTGAAGCTAATCTAGACTTTGTTCTACGTGCTACGGGCTGGAAAGACAAGGACAAGCGCTCAGCGAGAATTGTCGAGGTACTCACCTTAGTGGGCATGCAGAACAAGAAACACAAAAGCACGTTCGAGATATCCGGCGGTGAGCAGCAGCGTGTAGCTATAGCACGCGCTTTATTGAATGCACCAAAAGTCATCCTCGCTGACGAACCTACAGGAAACTTAGACCCTCGCACCTCTGAGGAAATTATGTCTTTATTACTCTCATTGGCAGACCAGAATACAGCCATCTTAATGGCCACGCACGACTACCAAATGATCCACAAATACGCCAACAGAACTTTAAAAGTAAGTGGCGGTAAAGTAGAAGATTCGGTCGTCTCAAATCTGTAAGATTTTGAGCAGCTCAATACATACGCTTAGCATCTGCATTGCCTCATACGGCGATGATGTAAGTACTTTGCTCAAAGAGCTTGAGCACTGTGCTGAAGGTAGCTCTCCAAAGAACTGGTCGATTGAAGTAATCATCAGTGACCAGCACCCTCAAAAACACCCGAAGTCTTCCAGGTGGGAAGCAATGGCAAATTGTCGATACATTCAATCTACCACACGGGGGCGCAGTGCAAATAGAAACGGTTTGAGCCAACTGGCCTCGGGAGCATTTTTACTCTTTTTAGATGCAGATGCCCTCCCAAGCTCGGCAGATTTTCTATCCAACTACTGCCATGAGGCAGAAAGTGCTGATGTCGTTGTAGGCGGCACGGCCTACCGACCGGGTTATAAAAACAAAGAGCTGCGCGTTAGAGTAGGGAAGCGAAAAGAAGAGATTCCAGCCACTTTAAGAAAACAACAACCCTACTCAAGTTTTTCAGCCTTTAACTTCCTCATTCGAAAAACACTCTTTGACCAAATCTTATTTTCGGAGGAACTCGTCGAATACGGACACGAAGACACTCTTTTCGGACTAGAACTAAAATATCGACACGCCAAAATCGCTCACATTGATAATCCCGCTTTCCATATGGGTATTGATTCAGGGGCCGATTTTATGGACAAAACCACAGCCGCGGTCGACGGGCTCGCCAACCTGATCGCGGCGGGAAAAATAGATGAAGACGTAAAGCTCTTTAAGGCCTACAGATCCGTTCAGAAATCAGGATTTCAAAGGGCTTTCAAGGCCGCACATTGGCTCTTGGGAGAGTCCTTAAAATCAGGTCTTTCTAAAGGCTTTTTACCGATACTCTTCTTTGATGTCTACAAACTGCTCAGGCTTTGCAGTCACACTATAAAAATTGGCCGTAGAATGCCTTAAGCGGAATCTGCTCTTTTTCCCAAGTCAGCGCTTCCTGTGCCACCTTCAATGCGGTACTATAATCTTCCGCACCCACAGCTTCAATAGCCAATCGAAGGCCCTCGATATCCTCGGGCTGAACCGTACGCCCAACAGCAAATTCTTCAACAATACGCTTCACTTCAACCACTTTTGAAGTGACCACCGGCGTATTACAATGGATGTAATCAAAGAGCTTATTCGGCAAAGAATAGCGATAGTTAATATTCGTATCCTTATCGAGGCTCAAACCCACATCTGCGGCACTTGTGTATTGCAATAACTGCGCATACGGCACGCGCCCTACAAACATGACTTTATCTTCCCAACCCCTTTGTTGAACAAGCGCTTGAAGCGCAGGAATAGCATCGCCACTACCCACAAGTAACAGCAGCCATCCTTCCATTTGCGATACGGCCTCTACCGCTTCTTCCAAGCCTCGATCCACATTCATGCCCGACCCTTGATTGATGGCTATTTTCATCCCTTCAGGCAATCCAAGTTCTGCGCGTGATGTACTCTGAATATTTGGCACTGGGCTGATGTTTCGAAATACCTGAGGACGCTTGCCATAATCTTGCTCGTACAAGCTCGCAATGCTCTCATTGACCGTCCAAATGTGCTGAAGCCGTGGAAAGACAAATCGCTCAACGCTCAACCAAACACGTTTTACCCAACGACCTTGAATCTCTGGTACACCACAGAAATACTCGTGACTATCATACACCAGTGGAATACCAAAGAATCGACTAATCAAAAAATTGGGCAACAACGTATCCAAATCATTGGCCAATAACACGGAGTTTCGGTTGCATTCAAACAATAGCTTTAAGAACAAACGCACCTGAAATTCAGCGTAAAACAAGCCGCCCTTGGTAAACCACAATTTCATGCGATCAGTACCATAGCTGCGGTTCAGCTCTTTTGAAGTGGCCAATTCTCGTCCAATCCACTTTACCTCATAGCCCAAGTCTTGCAGCAACATAGCAACTTTATTCACCCGGTTATCCGTTGTGATGTCGTTGGTGGTTGAAATGAAAATCTTACGCTTCATGGCCGCAAAGATATTTTGTCCTGAGTTGTCGCTAAGGTAGCGAACCTTATTTTTGCGCTAAGGAAAACGTACCCATGCAGAAATCGGACTTTATTTACCACCTCCCTCAAGAAAGGATTGCCACGCACCCCTTATCGCGCAGGGATGAGAGCCAATTATTAGTTTTCAATGGCACAATACAGGACCACCAATTTTCGCAATTACCTACCCTTCTTCCTGAGAATAGCCAGTTAATCTTTAACAACACTAAGGTCATTAAAGCTCGACTGCGATTTACAAAAACCGAAGGGGCTAAACCCATAGAAGTTTTCTGTCTCAACCCCTTTGAGCAGAGCGTTGAAGAGGCCATGGAAGCAAAGAATGAGATTCGCTTCGAATGCATGGTGGGCAACCTGAAACGATGGAAAGACCATCCTCTTCATTTAAAACTGAATGACGACCTGACCCTTACAGCCA
>CATAPZ010000103.1:0-8042 GCA_949486955.1 Cryomorphaceae bacterium
CTTCAAGTGGATTACCTTCTTTCTAAGGTGATCTGAACAAGGCCGTTGGCAAAGGTTCGCGTCCCTGTATTTTTCCACTCTAAGCTTGCATCATTCTCTCTAAATAGTGGAATTCCAGCACCTAGCGTGATTGGAAGGTAGGTGAGGATCATTCGATCAATAAGACCGCTTTGATGTACTCGCGCGTTCGTAGCACCACCACCAATAAGCCAAACATTTTTTCCTTCTCTCTTGAATCGCTGAATGACGCTTTCCTCGGAAGCTTCAGTAATTTCGATATCACCTGCTATGGGTTCAACAGTATTGGTACGACTAAAAACCACGCTGTGTTTGCCGTGGTAGGGGTACTCCCCCTCAAAGTTAATTACCTGCTTGTACGTGTTGTAGCCCATGGCCACCACATCAATACCTTCGTAGAACCCAGTGTACCCATAATCTTCATCAGGAAGCTGGTATCGAGGATTTTCCAGAAAGTCAACGCTTCCATCAGTGGTTGCGATGTAGCCGTCTAAAGTAACTGCGGTATAGAGGGTGATCATGTTGATAGAGGTTTATGTGTTTAGGTTAAAATCAAAATCTGTGCCGATTTACAAGAGTTCATTAGCAAGATTGGCCAATTCACTTCGTTCTCCTTTTTCCAAGGTCACGTGTGCGTAGATATCTTGCCCTTTCGCCTTGTCCACCAAATAACTTAGACCGTTAGATTGTTCATCCAGATAAGGTGTGTCAATCTGGCCAACATCGCCAGTGAATATGAACTTCGCACCGTCTCCAGCTCTTGTGATAATAGTTTTTACCTCGTGCGGTGTAAGGTTTTGACTTTCATCTACAATAAATACGATATCCGCCAGTGAGCGTCCACGGATATACGCCAGAGGCGTAATGATAATCTTCTCTTTTTCCACCATCGCCTCGAGCTGTTTGTATTCCTTATCTCGGTCGCTGAAGGTGTTTTTAATGAGCTTTAAGTTGTCCCATAGCGGCTGCATATATGGGTTGATTTTCTCTTTTGCATCGCCGGGCAAATACCCTAAATCTCTGTTGGATAGAGGAACTATGGGACGTGCTAAATAAATCTGTTTAAAGTCTCTGCGTTGCTCTAAAGAGGCTGCTAATGCGATAAGTGTCTTTCCTGTTCCTGCGACCCCCGTAAGGCTGACCAGCTTCACATTTGGATTCAAAATAGCGTGAATGGCAAACGCTTGCTCGGCATTCCTTGGCTTGATGCCGTATACTGACCGCTTCTCCACATGATCTAGCGTCTTATCTAAAGCGTTGTAGTAGGCGAGGCCACTAGAATTTTCCGATTTTAAAACGTAATAGCTATTCGGAAACGGAGTGAATTCAGGGTTTTCTTTGAGTACGTCATCAATATCTAAGGATTTCTCAGCGTACAATTTGGTAAGGGTATCCGTATTGAAATTTTCGACTACAGACTTCCCCTTGTACAAGGCATCCATGTCTTTGATCTTGCCCGTTAAATAGTCTTCACTCTTTAAATGAAGGGCTTTGGCTTTGAGACGTAAGTTGATGTCCTTGGTGACAAGGATGGTGGATCTCTCTGGTTCTAAATCTTGGATGTTCAATGCCGCATTTATGATGCGGTGGTCCATTTTACGCCCAAGCACTTTTTCGGCATCAATGCCTTTGTGCGAGGTATCCATAATGACCCTCATATTACCGTGTGTATCTCCGTTTAGTGGGATCCAATTCGTAAAGTCTTTCCCTTCGGTAATTCGATCAAGAGTCCGAATGAATTCGCGTGCTTCGTAGTTTTTGGAATCGTGTCCTTTCTTGAATTCGTCAAGCTCTTCTAACACTGAGATAGGCAGAACAACGTCGTGTTCTTCAAAGCAAAAAATAGCGTTATGATCATAGAGAATGACAGAGGTATCGAGCACAAAAATCTTTGTTGCTGATACTTTTTTGCGCTTTGCAGGCATGGGCAAACGTTTTGAGTTGCTTCAAATTATTCATTTTACAAGCTGTACAAATGAAGGAATCGTTATTTGGTAAATGAGTTATTAACGATGTTCTAAACAAGTAAGGGCGACCAAAAGGCCGCCCTTACAGACACATCTAACACTTGGAGTTTATTTTGCTCCAACCAATACTCGAGGTGCGGCCTCCAGTATTTCGTTTGTGGCTTCACTCTCAAACTGTTTAAAGTTGTTCGAGAATTTCAACGCCAATTCGTTTGCATATTCATCGTATTCCTCAGGATTAGACCAGGTGTTTTTCGGGTCTAAAATATCTGAAGGAACTTCTGGGCATGAGGTCGGCATATAAAGACCAAACACCTCATGTTGGATATAATTTACGGCATCGAGTTCTCCTTGCATTGCTGCAGTAATCATTCGACGGGTATGTTTTAAGGACATTCTCTTGCCAGTACCGTATGGACCGCCTGTCCATCCTGTATTTACCAACCAAACATTGACTCCTGCAGCTTCCATTTTTGAGGCTAGCATGTTAGCGTAATAGGTGGGGTGTAGAGGCATAAATGGCGCCCCGAAACAAGCAGAAAAGACTGCTTTAGGTTCGTTTACACCTTCCTCTGTCCCTGCAACCTTTGCAGTATAGCCGCTAATAAAGTGGTAAGCGGCTTGTGCTGGGGTCAATTTTGAAATAGGCGGAAGCGTCCCGTAAGCATCGGCCGTCAAGAAGAATATGTTCTTTGGATTTTCCGCCATCGAACCCGGCTGAATATTTGCGATATGGTCAATAGGGTAACTGACCCGTGTATTTTGCGTAAGAGTCGCGTCCTCGAACTTTACCGTGCCGTCTCCATTTAGGATAACATTCTCCAGAATGGCATGTGGACGGATTGCATTGAAAATATCCGGCTCCTTATCTGCACTTAGGTCAATCACCTTGGCATAGCAACCGCCTTCAAAGTTGAAAATAGTATTGTCCGAACACCAGCCGTGTTCGTCATCACCAATGAGTCTTCTGTTCGGATCTGCACTTAAGGTAGTTTTTCCCGTACCCGATAAACCAAAAAAGATGGAAGTATCGCCTTGTGTTCCCACATTCGCAGAGCAGTGCATGCTCAATACATTCTTTTGGTAAGGCAGTATAAAGTTGAGTGCAGAAAAGATACCCTTCTTGATTTCTCCGGTATATCCTGTGCCACCAATGATTATACATTTATCAGTGAAGTCAATGATTGCAAAGTTTGATTGACGTGTACCGTCTACCTTTGGATCGGCTAAAAAACCAGGCGCATTAATCACGGTCCAATCGGACTGAAAATCCACCAATTCATCGGCCGAAGGTTGGATAAACATGTTACCCGCGAACTGGTTAGACCAAGGGAATTCATTAATTACTCTTACGGACAGTCGGTACGAAGGATGAGCACCAGCATATGCATCACGGACATAGATATCTTTGTCGTTTAAGTAGTTGCAGATTTTTGCTTTGAGCGATTGAAACTTACCGGGGTCAAAGGACTTGTTTATCGGTCCCCACCAAACAGCATCTTCGGTGAGCGAGTCTTTTACAATAAATCGGTCCTCTGGACTGCGACCAGTGAATTTACCTGTGTTAATTGCGATAGCTCCGTGCGCTGTGCGCACCGCCATGTTCTTGGAAATGCTGTGTGCTTCAAGCACATCAGGGTGAAGGTTGCTAAATACTTCTCTGGCCTTAATATGCAATGCATCTAAGGCTTCTAGGTGGTTCTTAGAAGTCATTATTACTGTGGTTCTTAAAATGTAATAGGTACTACAAAGAAACGCAGTAATTCAATAGGAGTTTAGCTTCTAACTATTTTTTAACTCGAACTACTAACTATTTATCCACATTTGTCTCGTTTGAGCCTATTAGACTGAGCCAACCTGCGATAAAGAGAAGACCTCCAAAGGGTGTAACGGGTCCCAAGAATGAAAGCGTCATACCCATAAGTTCATCCAATGCGAGCAAGTATATAGAGCCAGAGAATAGAAGAATGCCTGAGGACCACAACCAAACGGTCACTTTCTTGTAGTTGCCTTGAATCACAGTGAGGATTGCCAGCGTGTGCACCAAATGGTACAACACCGCAACCTTGTAAGACTCTAAGGAACTTGGGTCTAGTACTTCTTTCAAAGCATGGGCTCCTAAAGCACCTAGTGCAACAGCCAAAGCACCAGAAATGGCAACTAGTTTTTTCATAGCGTTAAGATACGTTCAGAGTACTAAAACTTCTTTGTGATAAAAATAACATTAGTTGTTGATAATGTTTTATTTGAAACATAAGGTTTGTGTGGTATTTTAGAAGAAATCTCAATGTAAATGACCAAAGTTTTACTCATCGGTGCTGGACTGAGCACTCAGAAATTAGTTCCTTATTTAAAAGGTTTAGTGCAGTCTCACCGTATTGAATTAAGAGTAGTGGATCGGGATGAAACCATAGCGTCAGCACGTATGGGCAGTTCAAGCAATGGTTGCTCGGTAGGAGAACTAGACATCACCAATGTTGCCGCATTAGACGCAGAGATTTCTAGTTCTTCATTAACCATCAGTATGGTTCCCGCGCACATGCACTTAGCGGTGGCAAAGGCATGTCTTAAACACGGATCACATCTAATTACAGCGTCTTATCTCACAAAAGAGATGAAAGCCCTTTCAAAGGAAGCAGAAAATCGAGGTTTGGTCTTTTTGAATGAATGTGGCTTAGATCCCGGCATTGATCATATGAGTGCGATGCAACTGATTGAGGGTATACGAGACAAGGGCGGTAAAATTAAATTGTTCGAAAGCTTTACTGGTGGACTGTTGAGTCCAAGTTCTGAGGGCACTAATCCCTGGCGATACAAGTTCACTTGGAATCCTAGAAATGTGGTCTTAGCGGGGCAGGGGGGCGCTGTAAAGTTTCTACAAGAAGGCAAATACAAGTATATCCCTCCCCACATGGTTTTTCGTAGAACGGAATTTATGAATGTCGAAGGTTACGGCCGATTCGAAGGATTAGCCAATAGAGATTCACTGAAGTACCGCCAGGCCTATGGATTAACAGAAGTGGAGACTTTATACCGCGGAACATTACGTAGACCTGGATATGCCCGTGCCTGGGATTGTTTTGTCCGCCTAGGAATGACAGATGACTCCTATGTTATCAATGGTCTCAAGGAGATGACTTTCAGGGATTTCACCAATTTATTTTTGGCTTACAACCCTCACGATAGCGTTGAGTTAAAGCTCAAATACTACTTGAGTATTCCTCAAGATTCTGAAATTTTCGCCAAACTCGAGTGGGCGGGTATTTTCTCTGATTGCACTTTTGATTTTGATCAAGGTACTCCTGCTCAGTGTTTAGAATTCATTCTTCGAAAAGTATGGAGTATGAAGCCTGAAGATAAAGACCTCATTGTGATGTATCATAAAATAGGTTGGGAGCAGGAAGGATCCCTTCACATGATTGAAAGCTCCATGGGTGTGGAAGGAGATAATGCCTATAGTACAGCAATGGCAGGAACTGTTGGACTTCCATTGGGTATTGCCACAAAGATTGTTTTGGAAGGTAAGGCCCCTGTTGGTGTGCAACGTCCTATGACAAAATCATGGTATAATCCTATTTTGGCAGAATTGGCCGCAGATCATGGGGTGAAATTCGCAGAGAACACTGTTGAATATCGAGGCTATTAAAGACTAGTGTAAAAGGGCTCAAGTACTTCACGGACCTCGTCAGTATATTCTTGCGGCGCCTTGTAAAGCACGAATTCTTTGCGGTACGTTTCAGCTGTGGTTTCTTTGCTAAAAGCAAGAATAATGCGGTTCGCAGGGCGATCATCCTTAGGCCGGATGGCGTATATGGATACTGGGTTTAGGTTTTCTTCAATACCTGCTTCTATCATCTGTTCTGCTCGGTCCGCAGGTAATACGCACCAAAACGTCCCCGTTTCCTTCAAAAGCCTTGAAGCATGCTGAATAAGGGAGTTGAAATCCAAGGTTAACGCATGTCGTGCATTTGCAACGCCTTCATCCAGTTTCGTTGGTCCCGATTCAAAATACGGTGGATTAGATACTATGATGTCGTAAGAAACGCTTGCCTCAAATTCTTGTAATGCCTCGTGGTAACAGATTATTCTGTTGTGCCAAGGTGAGCTTTTAAAGTTTTCTGTGGCCTGCTTTGCACTAGGACCATGAATTTCTACTGCATCTACAAATGCATTGTTGAAACGTTGCGCCATTTGTAGTGCAATGACACCACTTCCCGTACCGATATCCAATACGTGCTGTACCGAATCCTGATGGTGATTTTTACCAGCAATTGCCCCTAACAGACAACCGTCGGTATTCACGCGCATGGCACAATTATCGTGTGCTACGCTGAATTGCTTCATTTGAAAAGGCCCTACAAATTTCATAGTTCTCCTGCGAGTCCAAATATCTTGGGACGTAAGGTGAAGAAATAGACAATATTTACCAAGGCAAAAATGAAATAATAGAAGTTGCCCTCTATCAGTGTGTAGGTAAGCAGAATTAAAGTACCCAATTGTACCAATACCCATCTCCAAATATGGATTTTGGTCAAAATTTCAAGCTTGGTAAACAGTTCTTCTGTAGAATTAATCTCACGCATTCCATTGTTCCAAACATACCGCCCCAACAGAACGAGTACAAAGGCAATGCCCGGGATAGCGTATGTATTTCCTGCGAACGGCATTAAAAAGACACTAGCAGTATCGCTAGCGACATAGAGTACTACGGAGGTTAATACCAGTTGAATCATCAGCAATGCGCTGAAAATCAAGTGTAAATACCGTGGGTCGTATGGTTTCTGTTCGTTCATCTGTGATTAAAGGTCCAATAAACCTTCGGGCAATTCAAGATAAACGATTTTCTCAGGATGTTCAATTCTTTGAATAAAAGCTTCTACGGCAGGTACAAGGAATTCTTTTTCACCTTGCTCTATGACAAAGAGATTTTGCGCAGTATTCTCTACCACATCGGTAATTGTACCAATTGCTTTGTCTCTGTGATAGGCTGTAAAGCCTAAGATTACCTTGTCGTAAAAACCTTCCTTAGGAGCAGGAAGCATTTCTTCTGGTAGGTAAGCGTTGCAGCCTATAAATCTCGAAGCCTCGTCAGCGCTCACGTCTTCGAGTTTAACAATAAGTTTCTTGCCGTTCAGTTTGCAGCGTTCGGCAAAAAAAAATGGAATCAGCTCTTGGTCAAATTCCAAGAATACTGATTCCAATTCTCTAAAGTATTGTGGGGTAGATGAGTCAATGTGTAATACCATCGCTCCTTTGTACCCGTGGAGTTTTGTGATCTTACCTAGTAAAAAGCACTGCTCCTTTTGCACAATTACTCTGCGCTTTCTTCTGCAGCTTCCTCAGCAGGAGCCTCTTCAGCAGCAGCTTCTGCAGCTGGAGCTTCCTCAGCAGCAGCCTCAGTTTCTGCTTCTTCAGCAGGAGCTTCTTCTTCTACTGGAGCAGGCGCTAGGGCAGCAGCGATTGCAGCCGCACGAGCTTTGTTTACTTCGCTTTCCGCAGCTAGACGAGCGCTTTTGTCTGCAGCCTTCTTATCAGCGACCGCCTTAGCGTTTGCACCGATTTTAGACTCCTTGTCGCTTAGCCAAGCTTCGTATTTAGCTTCTGCTTGCTCTTCAGTCAATGCACCTTTACGTACTCCTTCGAGCAAGTGCTTTTTCATCATTACACCACGGTAAGAAAGTATTGCGCGCGCCGTATCTGTTGGCTGTGCACCTTTCATCACCCATGATAGTGCTGAATCAAAGTTCAAGTCGATTGTTGCTGGGTTAGTGTTCGGGTTGTATGTACCCAGTTTCTCGATGAAGCGACCATCACGCTTAGCGCGAGCATCTGCTACAACGATTGAATAAATAGGACGCGACTTGCGACCACCTCTTTGCAAACGAATCTTAGTTGCCATAATTAATTGTTTTAAAAGGGTCCGAAACCCCGTTAATTAATGAATAATTGAGCGGCAAAAGTACATAAATAATTAATGCGCAACGCTTGGTGGCATTAACTTTCAATATGAATGATTTTAGAGCCTTCGGTTTCCATCTTGAATTCAAACGGAGTAGC
>CATAPZ010000104.1:0-5833 GCA_949486955.1 Cryomorphaceae bacterium
CCGCCCAAGTCCTCTAAATTGATTTTCTTTGGTTTATTCTTTTTTGCCATAATTATGAGCTTAGTAATAACGAGTACTGCCAATCCAAAAGTAAAGGACATTGTCCAATTACTCACTAAATCAAAAGAACGTAAATCGCGTGGGGTTTGTGTGGTAGAGGGTGCGCGTGAAATAAATAGAGCTTTGGCTTGTGGCTGGGAACCTGTGGAGCTTTGGCAGCTAGACGGGAGTGATGTTCCCTTGAACACTATGGCTTTCCCATGCTATTATCTCGTAGCACCTAAAGTCTTCAATAAAATTGCTTATCGAAATACTACAGAATCTGCGGTTGCTGTTTTCAGAATCCCAGCAATAGGGCTAGATCATAAGCATTCCGTCTTGGAAGAGGCTAGGTGTTTGTTAATCTTAGAAGGAATAGAAAAGCCGGGCAATCTAGGCGCTGCGCTCAGAACAGCTTGTGCTGCGGGTGTAGATGCCGTTGTTCTCGCGGATGCACCGCTCGACCCATTCAGTCCAAACGTTATTCGTAATGCTACAGGGGCGCTTTTCGAAGTGCCAATTATCTCAGCGTCCACAAAGGAGTTGATTCCAGCATTAAAGTCACTAGGAACATCCATATATATTACCTACTTGCACGATAATGCAACTTCAATGTTCGATGTACATTGGTCCAAAAAGTGTGCTATCGTACTCGGGGAAGAAGCAGGCGGATTAAGTGAATCATGGAACGCTGCCGCCGATGAGAATGTAATTATTCCCATGGCTGGTGAGGCAATAGATTCTTTAAACGTCAGTGTGAGTGCAGCAGTTTTGATGTACCACTGGAAGAGTCAGCAATAGGAATTGGCTAAAAATAGAATGGCCCGCTAAGCGGGCCATTCACCAAACCAATAAACCTAAGCTACCTTATTAAGGTATACTGTAAAGATAACTCTAGAGCACGTTTTATGTTCGTAACAACGCGTTGCTCAATGGTTAAAAATGAAAAATGAGCATTTCCTACGTACAAAAATGATCAGCAGGCGTCTCAAATGAGACTATTCTATTTTTTGCTTGAAATGGAGTGGGCAGTGGGGCTGTTTGGAACGGAGGAAATATCCACAGGTGCTCCAGTAAATAATAGTTCACCGCCTTCTTCACCACCTTTGGGGCCTATTTCAATTAAATGATCGGCGCGTTCAATAACATCGAGATCATGTTCAATCACCAAGACAGTATGTCCCATATCCACCAATGCATTGAGTGCCACGAGTAGTTTTTTTACATCGTCAAAGTGTAGCCCAGTTGTGGGCTCATCAAAGAGGAATAATGTCTTACCCGCTTTATCACCTTTGGAGAGGAAGTAGGCTAATTTCACACGCTGCGCTTCACCGCCACTGAGTGTGGAGCTGCTTTGTCCAACAGCTGCATAGCCTAGACCTACATCCTGCAACGGTTGAAGCTTATTCGCAATTTTTGTTTGCTTATTACTTCTAAAGAATTCAATAGCCTCATCAATAGTGCATTCGAGAATGTCCGAGATGCTTTTGTCGTGGATTTTGACCTCCAGGATTTCAGCCTTGAATCGGTGCCCATTACAATCTTCACAAGGAAGGTGCACGTCCGCCATGAACTGCATCTCTATGGTGACTTCGCCTTCTCCTTTACAAGTGTCACAGCGCCCACCGTCCGTATTGAAACTAAAGTGTTTGGCCTTATAACCGCGTACCTTTGATAGCTCGTTGGCAGCGTAAAGGTTGCGGATATCGTCGTAGGCTTTTAAGTAGGTTACAGGATTCGAACGGGACGATTTTCCAATCGGATTTTGGTCCACCATTTCTACGTGGGCAATCTTGTTTAAATCACCAGTTAGTTCTTTGTGCAGCCCAGGACGTTCACCTACATGCTCTAAATGCTTCTTAAGAGCCGGGTAAAGTATTTTCTTGATAAGTGTACTTTTTCCCGATCCACTTACTCCGGCGACCACAGAGAATACGCCAAGCGGTATATCTACATCAAACCCTTTGAGATTATGCTGTCTCACGCCTTCTAATCGAATTTGACCAGTGGCTTTACGCAATTCTTTGGGCTGTGGAATTTCCATTCTCCCGCTCAAGTACCCTGCTGTTAAACTGCTTTCATGTGCCAAAACAGTATCTGGAAGGCCAGCTGCGACAATTTCTCCGCCGAGATTCCCTGCTGCTGGACCAATATCAATAAGATAATCAGCGGCATGCATGAAAGCTTCCTCGTGTTCTACAACTACAACTGTATTGCCCTTATCGCGCAGGGCTTGAATGACTTTAATTAGCTGCTCAGCATCGTAAGGGTGCAATCCGATTGAAGGCTCGTCCAAGATGTATAGCGAACCAACCAATGCGGAACCTAAAGAAGTAGCCAATTGTATCCGTTGGCTTTCTCCGCCGCTTAGCGTGTTACTCGTTCTGTTCAGGGTTAGGTAGGAGAGGCCTACATTCATCAAGAAGTCGATACGAGTTGTGATTTCGGTAAGTAGTCGTTTCGCAATTTCAGCCTCACGCTCGTCCAGGTGGAGCTTTTTAAAGAAATCGGCCAATTTATTTAGCGGTAACTCTACAAGTTCGTGCAGGGCAACACCACCAATTTTCACATAACCGGCTTCAGGTTTAAGACGCTTACCCTTACACGTAGTACACTTTGTGCGCCCGCGATAACGGCTAAGCATGACTCGGAATTGGATTTTATACTTCTTGCTTTCTAGGTGTTTGAAGAACGCGTTAATCCCTTTGAATCCCTTACCACCTTCCCAGAGCACTTCTTTTTCTTCGTTGGAGAGGTCCATATATGGTCGGTGCACTGGAAACCCAATTTCACTGGCAGCAAGGATGAACTTGTTCTTCCATTTACCCATCGTCTCTCCCTTCCAAGGGGCAACAGCTCCTTCATATACACTTAACGTTTGGTTGGGTATGACAAGATCTTCATCCACACCCATGATGCTACCGAATCCCTCACAGGTCGGACAAGCACCCACAGGGTTGTTAAAACTGAACAAGTGAATGGAAGGCTCGGTGAACGCAATGCCGTCCAACTCAAAAAGGTTATTGAATTCAACCGGTGATTGCCCGTCCATAAAATCGATTAGACAGCTTCCACGTCCCTCGTAAAAGGCAGTTTGTATGGAATCTTGCAATCGATGAATGTTTTCTTGGTCTCCGCGACGAACGACGGCACGATCCACGACAAGTGAAATTACTTTTTCATCGTATGTACCCGTTTCGATAACATCGTCAATGCGCTCAATAGCTCCGTCTACAAGCATTCTTGCAAAACCTTGCGAAGCTAAAATGGTCAAGTGTTGGATGGCTGTTCTGTCCTTGTATGTAACAGGAGCGACAATTAAAAAGCGTGTGCCATCTTCCTTGGTATCAATGAAGTCGATGACGTCTTCAACTTGGTGGCGCTTTACCTCGTCCCCAGAAACTGGACTATAGGTTCGTCCTACTCGTGCATATAGCAGCTTGAGGTAATCGTAAATTTCTGTAGTTGTGCCAACAGTAGATCTAGGGTTCTTGCTGCTCACCTTCTGCTGTATCGCTACAGCGGGTGGAATTCCCTTGATGTATTCTACCTTCGGCTTGTCTAATTTCCCCAAGAACTGGCGCGCATAGGAACTCAGACTCTCCACGTAGCGGCGTTGACCTTCAGCAAATAAGGTGTCGAAGGCCAAAGAACTTTTTCCCGACCCACTAACTCCGGTAATTACTACTAACTGATTTCTAGGAATATCTACACTAACTTCTTTGAGATTGTGTACCGCGGCGCGTTTAATTTCTATGAATTCGGTCATGTGTAATTGGAGTGAAACCACAAATGTAACCTTAAAATGGTCCTACAGTTCCGGAGAATTGGATGATTTTGGAATAGTATTTGATTCTTTCCCGTATATTCACAGCAAACAAATGACTTGCCTATAGAGAGACTGCTACGCTAAATCCTTGATGTATGAAACTAGGAAAACTGGAAGACCACGACTTAGTGGCGCAGTACCGTAGCGGAAATGAGCAAGCCTTTGAGGTGTTGATTCGTAGACACCAAAAACGCATTTTCCTGCAGATTTATTCAAAAGTTCAAGACGCAGACGTCGCTGACGACCTGTTTCAGGAAACCTTTATTAAGATTATCCGCTCGTTGCGGAAGTCTAACTATGAGGAGAAGGGCAAGTTCCTGCCTTGGGCCATCCGCGTAGCAAACAATACTACTTTGGATCACTTCCGCCGCGAGTCCCGGAAGAAAGAGTTTAGACCCAGTGGAGAATTTACGGTGTTCGATACCTATGGCGAAGCGGATCAAAGCTATGAGCAAGAGGTAATTGAAGCACAGATCAATGAGGATTTATACAAATTGATCAAATTCTTACCTGAGGACCAACGAAAAGTTTTGGAGCTGCGCATCTTTTGCAACTACAGTTTTAAAGAGATAGCAGAAGAGACTGATGTAAGTATTAACACAGCTTTGGGGCGCATGCGTTACGCCGTAAGCAACATGCAGAAGCTAATGGTGAAGCACAACATCAGTTTAGAATTTTAGGCATCGACATACTAAGGTGTTCATGGCGGCGTTATACCTAAAATCACAAACGAAGCCCATGGGAAAAACTTTACCTTATGAACATCTGGAGGTAGGAGCCTCTGAAAAAAGCATCCAAAACATCTTGGCCTTCTCTAAAGCCACACAGCAATTGAAGTTCGAGCATTCACCACCACAACTAGGTGAACTATTCAAAAACTAAAAAAGCCCGCAATTGCGGGCTTTTTTATGCTTCTGTGTTTGATTAATTCGCAACATCTGAGAAGAACTTCAGTCGCGCCAATCGCAACTCGTCTTCTTCATATTCGTCACCGAACTCTTCAGTAAGCTCTTCAATGGAACCTTCTTCACAATCTTCGGTCAAAAAGTCGAATAATTCTTCAATGCTGTCTTCATCGAGAATGTCCTCGAGGTAGTAATCAATATTCAGTTTAGTACCGCTGGTTACGATGCGCTCCATTTCTTCGAGCAATTGGTCCATCTTAAGGCCCTTCGCCTTGGCTATGTCATCGAACGGCAATTTGCGGTCGGTACTTTGAATGATGTACACTTTCAAAGCGCTCTTGTTTGCGACCGATTTGAACACCATATCCTGCGGGCGGTCAATGTCATTTTCCTCCACATACTTTTCGATGGCCTCCACCATCCTCGTACCGAACTTACGTGCTTTCCCTTCACCTACACCTTGGATGTTCTTCAGCTCATCAAGGTTACACGGATAAATGGTCGCCATTTCGCTCAAGGAATTTTCGCTGAATACAGCATAGGGTGGGACCCCTTTCGCATTTCCGATCTTCTTTCTGAGATCTTTGAGAATGCTGAATAGCTGCTTGTCAACGGCTACTACTTTGGTAGGAGCACTTGCCGCTGAGTTAAGGACATCATAATCGAGCTCTTTTCTTACGCGGAATGCTTTAGGAAGTTTGCCCGAAGCGGCTTTTTCAGTAATCTGTATGGTACCGTAGGCATCAATATTTTTGTAGAGGTAATGACGAATGATGCCTTGTCGAATCACCGCACGAAGGTGTACTTCGCTCTTATCTTTTTGCTTACCCCAGGTCGGTACGTTCATGGTGTCATTCTTCACAAGAACGGCCGAACGTTGACCGCGTAGGATATTGACAATCTCCGTGGTTTTGAACTTGCCGTGCGTTTCTTTCACTACAGCAATAACATCCAACAATTCTTCAGAGGCTTCGACCTTTTCTTTTGGATGGCGACAGTTGTCGCACATTTTATCACAGTCGTCCTCGTGGAAATCCTCCCCAAAGTAGTGGAGAATGGC
>CATAPZ010000105.1:0-3638 GCA_949486955.1 Cryomorphaceae bacterium
AGCGGTAGAGCAAATAAAATGACTGCAATGCGAATTCTCATCAGCTAAATAACGACTGTTGGCTTATTTTCTTGCTTGGTAAATGGAGGCAATACCAAAAGTTACAGGTTGCGTCTTCGTTGGCTTTAAGCCAGCTTTCTCCAGTTCCGTTTCGAAGGCCTTGCCGTACGGGAAAGCTTTTACACTTTCAGGAAGGTAGGTATACGCTCTTGGATCTTTGCTGACCAATTTCCCTACGGTAGGAAGGATGGCTTTGAAATAGAACCAGTAGATCTGTTTGAACGGGAAATACTGCGGTTGGCTAAATTCGAGCACGACTAATTGTCCGCCCGGCTTCAATACACGCGCCATGTCTTTCAACCCGTTGTGCAGATTTTGAAAGTTACGTACTCCGAAAGCCACTGTAATCGCATCAAAAGTGTTATCTGGGTAGGGCAGGTTTTCACTATCGCCCAGTTCAAGAACAATCTTTTTGGCGAGCCCTTTCTTCGCTACTTTTTCGCGGCCTACGCTGAGCATTCCTTCGCTGATATCAGCGCCAGTAATATCGGCGCCAGTTCCTTTAGCGAGCGCAATAGCGAGGTCAGCGGTACCTGTGGCAACATCGAGCACGACCGAAGGAGAATCGGCCTTGATCATACGAACGACCTTACGGCGCCAACCCTTATCAATGTTCAAGGATAAGAGGTGATTCAAAAGATCGTAACGCTTTGAAATGTTGTTGAACATTTCTGCTACTTGTTCCTTCTTTTCAGCTTCGCTGTCGTGGTAGGGTTTGATGTTTTCTGCTCCCGCCATTTGGTAAAATTTTCGGTGGCAAAGGTAGGTCATAAGCCGTAACTTCGCCGGTATGAGTGAAAGAACTACGGAATCGGACCCTAAGGCAGATAAAAAGCGTAAACCGCTCAAGATGAGCGACCTTGGTCAGCTCACTAAAATCTTCGCCTACGTTGGTCCAAACAAGGGCCTTTGGGCATTGGGATTCGTGTTCCTTATTATAACCATGGTAACCTCCTTGTTGTTCCCAAAACTTTTGGGAGGATTGATGTCATCTACACCGGAGAATCTCGGAGACAATATGCTCATGATGATGGGGCTTTTGCTCGTGCAGAGTGTGGCGAGTTTTTTCCGTGTGGTTATTTTTGTAATGGTTACCGAGCGAGCGCTTGCCGCCATTCGTGAAGACCTCTACAGCCGATTAATTCATCTACCGATGAGTTTCTTTTCTGCCAAGCGTGTGGGAGAGTTGAACTCACGCGTGGCCTCAGATACATCACAGATTGGGGAGACCCTAACGACCACCTTGGCCGAATTTCTACGCGGAATTTCCATGGTTGTTGGCGGGATTGCTATCCTCGCATTTACCTCGATCAAGCTGACCCTATTTATCGTTGCGGTCATCCCACCGCTCATCATCGTGACCATCATTTTTGGCCGATTCATTCGAAAATACGCCAAGAAGGTGCAGGATGAGGTGGCCGCCTCTAATACCATCGTTGAAGAAACTTTCGCCGGTATTCAGACCGTGAAAGCATTTGCCAACGAAACTTGGGAGCGCAGCCGCTATGCCAAACGCATTAGCGCAGTGGTTGGGTTAGCAGTAAAAGGCGGTTATTACCGCGGTGCCTTTGCCAGCTTCATCACCTTTGGCCTCTTTGGTGCCATTGCTTTGATCATTTGGTTCGGGGCGGATATGGTACATGAAGGTCAGCTGGCGGCAGAAAAGCTTAATGAATTCATTTTGTATGCCCTATTCATTGGTGGGTCCATAGGTGGATTGGCTTCTGTATATGCACAATTACAAAAAGCCATCGGTGCTACGGAAACCATCTTCGGATTGATGGAAGAGGAGCCTGAAATGGATGCAGTAGCTGTTCCAGCAGCACATGCTGAGGTGGCCGACATTACTTTCAAAGACGTACACTTTAGCTACCCTTCGCGCAGTGATGTTCCAGTCCTAAAATCGGTGTCTTTTGACCTTCAGCCGGGCAAAACTCTTGCTCTTGTTGGGCGTAGCGGTTCTGGTAAGAGTACCATTGCCTCGCTATTGATGCGATTCTACACTGTCGATACAGGTGAAGTGACTGTTGGAAATACCGCACTTTCAGACATCGATCTAAAGGCATGGCGCGGCGCGTTGGCCTTTGTTCCTCAAGACGTGTTGCTATTTGGTGGTAGTATACGTGAGAACATTGCTTACGGCGATACACAGGCGAGCGAAGAACAAATTATCGAAGCGGCGAAGCAGGCCAATGCGTGGGAGTTTATTAGCGCATTCCCCGAAGGTCTTGAAACTACCGTTGGGGAGCGTGGTGTGCAGCTTAGTGGTGGACAGCGCCAACGCATTGCCATCGCGAGAGCACTGCTTAAAGATCCTCAATTGCTCATCCTCGATGAGGCGACGAGCGCCTTGGATAGCGAGAGCGAACAGCTTGTGCAAGAGGCTTTGAACCGCTTAATGAAAGGCCGTACCTCAGTGGTTATTGCCCACCGACTATCGACCATTCGAAACGCAGATCACATTCTTGTGTTGAATCATGGGGAGGTTGCTGAACGCGGCACCCACGATGCGCTGATTGATAAAGGCGGCATCTATTCAGAATTGGTCAAGCTTCAAAACGTAGGAAAGGGAGAAAACACTTTAGCAGAGAATCCTTCACAGGAGGCCTAAACTTCCGGGTCCAATTCGTAATTTTAAAGCAATGAAGAAATTCCTCGAACATCCTGTGCTCAAAATTTTACTCAATCAATACGTCCTTACGGGCCTATTGTTTGCCGTATGGATGGTGTTCCTAGATGCGAACAATTACTTTATCCATTCGGAATTGGACCAGCAGATCGAATCCTTGGAAGCGGATATCGAGTTTTATGAAACTTCTCTAGAACACGACCGTGAGCTTCTTCAGCAGCTCAATACCAATCCGGAAGCCTTTGAAACTTACGCCCGCGAAAATTTTGGAATGCACAAAGAAGGCGAAACTGTAACCATCATAGAAACTGACAACTCATCTGATGAGTGAAACCACTAAAAGAACCTATCCACACGGAACCGCAGTAGAACCGCTTTACACTTCAGGACCACAAAACAACCCCGGCTTTCGAGCCCAACCTTGGTGGACCATGGTGCAAGAGCACCTCGTGGACAAAGAATTTGCAGCCAATGATTGGGCACTAGAGCGCCTCAATCAAGGTGCTTCCGGCTTGCTCTTCTACCTCAACGACGAGCATTATTTGCCGCGCATTTTAAAAGACATTCAGTTAGAGTACATCAACCTTGGTCTAGTCATCGAGGGCAGTGGCCCCGCAGTGATGGAAGCCTTGTTGCACCACGCTCATAACGAGATTATTCCTGCGAGTAAACTCCGCGGATTTATCAATATCGACCCCGTAGAAATTGCTGCACGCACCGGCATTTGGCACGAGGAGAAGATGTACGAACTGGGCGAGCTTACCCGCCTAGCACCTAAAGGCATGAAATTCATGTGTGCCAATGCCAATTTCTATGGCGCATGCGGCGCTTCGGCTGCTACCCAGCTAGGTTTGGCTGCCGCCCACCTCGATTTCTACCTCTCCACCTTCGGCGAAGTGGGCCTCGAGCAGTATTGGGCAGCACTCACTGCCGGTACCTACATGTTCGA
>CATAPZ010000106.1:0-8199 GCA_949486955.1 Cryomorphaceae bacterium
CCATGAAAAAATCGTTACTCATTATCGCCCTTATGGGCATCTCAACATATTCGTATACCAACAGCGGCGGATCACCTGCTGGAAAAAGCGGCTCACCCGGAGATAACGGACAGACCTGTTCCGGAGGTTACTGTCATAGCGCTGGAAGCCCAATGGGAGGCGAAGTTATTGCCATTTCATCTTCCACCGATAGCATTTCCGATGGAAATACTATCGGTATAACCATTGGAGTAAAACCAAATGGAGCTTCTTCTAAAGTTGGTTTTATGGCAAGTGTAGAAGACGCAAATGGAAATCAATTTGCAACCTCAAACCCCGGTGCTGGAGCAAAAAAAGTCAGTGACTATATTACGCACACTAGCAGCGGTACAGCAGTAACCAATGACAGTATTCATTGGACCTTTGATGTTGACGGCACGACATTCCCAGATAGCATAACAGTTTATGCTGCAATTAATTTTACCAATAGCAATGGACAAAATTCAGGAGATTATGTGCTTACTTCATCCAAAACTTTCTACAAAAATATTGGAAGTAACATCGGTCTCGAAGAGTCTGAAGGCATGCCGTTGATGGCATATCCGAACCCGGCTTCATCAACTTTAAAGGTTCGAGCAGAAGGTCTTGTAGCTATTCGTTTGTACAATACAATAGGCCGATTCATGCAGCTCGACTATTCAGCTTCTATGGAAGATGAAGCCACTTTAGACGTAAGCGCTCTGGCTCGAGGCAACTACATCTTGCACGCAGAATATTCGGACGGCAACATTCAATACAAGCACGTCGTTTTACAGTAACTTTGGGTCCTAGATGGACGTTAAGTGGTTGTTTATTGGATTCTTCGCAGTCCTCGGTGTATTTCGGGCACTAAAGCCCGAGGTGTTCTCCAAATGGATTCGACTTCAATGGGAAGACCTAGGTGATGCGCGCGGTCGCTTGAGCGCTGCCGCAGTGAGTCTCTTGCTCCCAGCAGCATTGTTCTATGTGCTTGGAGAAGCCTTGGGGTTAGGACTTCTGTGGTGGGAAGCACCTTTGGCTATAACTGTCCTATTGTCGGCCCGTTTGGTTGTTTCTCTCGTTTTGAGCCTGCTGTTTTCTTCAAATAATGCGCTTCAAAATGGGACAGATCTGTTTGGCGGTATTCAATTAAGCTACGTATATAGCCTTGTATGTCTGATCGTACTGTGCAGCTTGCTCATTAATGAAACGTGGTTAAATGCCGGCATCTATTTACTTGGCGCAGGCCACTTTATCGGATTACTTTGGTTTGCTTTAAAGAATCCAGTGCTTCGAAATATTCGGAGCGGTGGGGCTCGTTTTTATGCAATGTCTTACCTTTGCACGCTCGAACTAGTATTAATTTTTTCGTTCGTCAACTAACACACATGGCAGAAAGACAAACAAAAGTGAAGTCGATTTTGGTGTCACAACCAGAGCCAACCACCGAATCTCATCCTTTTTTCACACTTGCCGCTAAGCACAAGGTAGAGGTGGATTTCCGCTCGTTTATTCACGTGGAAGGGGTTACCGCCTCCAACTTTAGAAAGGATAAAATCCAAATTAGAGATTACCGCAACGTCATCTTGACTTCTAAAAATGCTGTTGACCACTACTTCCGTATGTGCGAGGATATGCGTGTTCAGATCAGTCCAGATACGCGTTACTTCTGTATCTCTGAGGCGATTGCTTACTACTTACAGAAATATGTGGTTTACCGCAAGCGCAAGATTTACCACGGCAATTTGAAGATTGAAGAATTAATTCCGACCCTGAAGAAATTCAAAAACGAAAAGTTCTTGATGCCTTCTTCAAACAGCTTGAAGCCTTCCATCCCGAATGCATTAGCGGATGCAGGCATTGACTACACGCGTGCTGTTCTGTTCAATACGGTTGTCAGTGATTTGAGCGATCTAGAAAATGTATTCTACGATATTCTCGTGTTCTTCTCTCCTTCTGGAATTAAGAGTTTGTACGAGAACTTCCCGGAGTTCAAACAGAACAAAACGCGCTTGGCTTGTTTTGGACCAACGACGCAAAAAGAGGCAGAAAGTCACGGATTGATCGTTGATATCCCTGCACCAACGCCGGACGCCCCATCGATGACAAAGGCCATCAGCGATTACATCAAAGTGGCAAACAAGAAGTAAGATATATTGTAAATTGAGGGCCCGGCGCATGCGCCGGGCCTTTTTTATGCGCTACAGTTTTCCCAAAAAAGAACACCTTACGAAGAAGGAACATTTCGACGGCCTCCATGCGGAAGGTCGTGGCGTGAAAGTCTTTCCTTTCTCCTTGCGTTACATGGAAGCGGAGCTTGAGGATGGAATCCAGAGAAAAGTGGCGATTGTAGCGCCGAAGCGTGGACTGAAAAAAGCAGTTGAGCGCAATAAGATGAAAAGACAGATGCGGGAATTGTACCGCCTTAATAAAGAGAAGATTTTCGATAGCGGAGCAACTGAGATTTGGTCCATACGTTATTTAGGAAACCGACCGAACGATTACGCCTTTCTCGAGGCAGGATATTTGAAGTTGCTCGAGGCCTATGCAGAGCAGCGAAAAAAAGAATTGGCAGATGAAGAATAAGATGAGCCTTTGGGCCGTGATTGTAAGTGCTGGTGTATTGATGAGTGCAGCGGCAGGAGATCCCTTTGAAACGAGTAAGCAATTAGAAGTGTTTACCTCAGTATTGCAACAGGTACAGGTGAACTACGTGGATGAGATTGGTGCAGAGCAGGCTGTCGGTAGTGCGATTAAAGGGATGCTTAAGGAATTGGACCCGTATACCGTGTATTACCCTGAAGACAAGATTGAGGATGTTCGATTGCTTCAAACCGGGGAGTATGGCGGGGTTGGATGTGTCATTCAAAAGATTGAAAAGGATATTTATATCTCTGATTTAAACAACAGCGGGCCGGCGAAAGCCGCAGGTATTCAGGTCGGGGATATTATCAAAAAGGTAGACGACACCTCCATTGACGATTATTCTATTTCGGATGTGAGCTCCCTGCTAAAAGGAACACCAGATAGCGAAGTCAAGGTGGTGGTCGAGCGTGCGGGCAAGGAGGAGGTCTTCACTTTCAACCGTCAAAACATCACCTCTAAAGCGGTGCCGTTTTATGGCATGCGCGAGGACGGAATTGGGTATGTATACCTCGATGGATTTACAGCAAAGGCTTCTTCTGAGGTACGAAACGCTTTAATCAACCTGAAGAAGCAAAATCCAAAAGGCATCATTTTAGATTTGCGCGGCAATGGTGGTGGATTGCTCATGGAGGCCGTGAAAATTGTCAGTTATTTCAGCGATACTAAGGACACTATTGTGAGCACCCGTGGTCGCGGTGGAGAAATTCAAGACGTGTACCGCAAGGCGGCAAAAACTCTGTTCCCGGATCTACCTTTAGCGGTGCTAGTAGACGATCGCAGTGCATCAGCTTCTGAGATTGTTGCTGGCGCTATTCAAGATTTAGACCGCGGGGTCATCCTGGGCGAGAAGAGCTTTGGTAAAGGATTGGTACAACAGATTAAACCGCTTCCCTTCGGGGCTCAAATGAAGGTGACTGTTGCCAAATATTATACGCCTTCAGGACGCTGCATTCAAAAGGTCAATTACGACCGCGACGAGAACGGAAAACGTACGAAAAAAGCGGCGCAAAAGGAGTTTGCAACCACCAGTGGCAGACCTGTGGTCGATGGCGACGGCATTCATCCAGATTCAACCTTGGCTGATGCCTACTATCCGGAATTTGTCAGTGCAATGAGCGCTAAAGGTTTGGATTTACGCTACGCAGCCAGCGTGGTCGAATCGATGGAAGGTGCTTCTCCGGATGCTTTCACCCTTAGCGAAGAACAATGGACAGCCTTCACAGGATTTTTAGCCGGCGAAGCGTTCACCTTTGAAAGTTTGGGCGAGCGAAAATTAAAGCAGTTGGAAAAAGCGGCATCAGAATTGGACTACCTAAGTGAAGAAGATATTCAAGACCTTCTTGCTAGTGTTGAGCAGCGGAAAGGAAAAGTGCTCGAAAGCCAACGTACTGAGATTACAGAGTATCTAGAAGATTACTTGGTTCAAAAGCGCTTCGGTTTGGAGGGCACCTTAGAGCGCGGCTTAACGCGGGATGCACAAATCAACACTGCGGCAAGTATTTTGCTCGAAGCAGGTACGATGGAAGCCCTACTGGGCGTTAAATAAGCGATGACAAAACCTCATTCTTACTTGCACATTACGGGCGGTATTGGTGCAGCTTTGCTCCCATTCGCCTTTCCTTGGCTCAGTCCAGTGTATGGATTGATCATCATGGCCATAGGTGTATTGGCTGTGGGTAAGAAGCATTTTCGCTTTGGCCCTTTACTCTTGTTCGCCGCATTTATAGATTGGCAATGGCTCAGTACTACTTGGAGTGAATACAGCAGCGAAGGTTGGGACGATGTCATCATGGTATTGCCTATCACCGTTATGGGCATTTTAATGCATGCCACAAGGCTAAAAAACCACCAAGGCTGGGTAAAACGATGGATGGAAACTTTTGCCTGGGCGACGCTCGTAAGCTGGACCATCATCTTCTGTAAAAGTCTGTACCTCAACGGTTGGGTCAACTATAAAGAATTCGAGTTAGGCGGCCGATTGGGCGTTCATTTCCAAAGCCTCTATCTGATCGCTGCAGCACTCATTTTGGAGCGAAAAGTTTGGCGTAAGACCTACGGGTTAAGTGCGCTTCGAGGGGTCGCAGTACTTTGGCTATTGTTTGGAGTCATCGTATTAAGTGTGCGCATTCATCTGATACTGGTGCCTTTGATTGTCTTAGGAAGGTTTGCGGAATTGGCCTTGAAAAACCGGCAGCAACGGCGTAAAATTATTGGCTTAGCAGCAGCCACGCTGGCTGTAGGAGCAGCACTCATAACAGCGTTGCCCGGGCCTCGGGGTCGCTTGGTAGATCTGCGCAACGAAATTCGAAGTATTGACGGTAAAGTGGACGGCAAACAGACCAACCACCGGATTTTTATCTGGCGAGAAGGACTGAAAATCATTGGCGAGCACCCCGTAGTTGGCGTGGGTAATGGCGCAGGGGAATTTGAACTGAACGAACGTCTAAGTAAAGTGGATGCCAAATTTTACCGTGGTAAAGAGGCCTATACCCTTGATGAATTCATGTACGATTTCCACAGCATCTGGATACAGAGCTTGGCAGAGGGTGGCATCGTCGCAGTCCTTCTATTGGCGGCAATCTTTTTGTGGGGCCTTTTCAAAAGTGCAGGCGTACTGCGCTACGTTTGGCTGCTGGTAGTGTTAAGTGGAACTACAGAGAGTCTGCTCGACAAGCAAGCAGGTGCACTGCTGATCACCTTTATGGTTGGTCTAACCGCGCTGCAGAGCCTAAAAGAAAAAAGGGAGCCACAGTCGTAGCTCCCTTTAAATATCACCTCAGAAGAGACGGTTACTTCGTAGCGTCCTTCACGTCTTTAGCAGCTTTTTCCTTGGCTTCCTTGAGCATCTCTACACCCAACAATCCCGACTGAATCTCCGTCTGCAAATCGCCCACTGTACCCGGCGAATACGGCATGAAGATGGTACTTACATTGTTATCTGCCAGGCGGCTAATGGTGTCGTAATGCTGGGTCATAAAGAGCATATTCATCACATGCTGCCCAGTAGTACCTTCTTCCATGGCACCACGCACTTCCTCTACACTTTGCTTAAGACCGTTAGCGATGGCGATGCGCTGGTTTGCGATCCCCTCCCCTTGTAGCTTCTTACTTTGGGCTTCCGCTTCGGCGGCCGCAACAACCTTGATCTTTTCAGCTTCGGCATATTCCTTCGCTGCCTCTTTCAGACGCTTGGCGGCATTGATCTCGTTCATCGAATTCTTCACTTTGGCGTCCGGATCAATGTCGGTCACCAACGCTTTTACTATTTCGTACCCGAAGCCCGAGATGGTCTCTGCCAACTCGTTTTGAACTGCAATTGCGATCTTGTCTTTTTCGCTAAAAACATCGTCGAGATTGAGGTTTGGGACTTCGGAACGAATAGAATCGAAAACGTACGATTGGATCTGTGCTTCAGGATTGTCAAATTGGTAGAAAGCTTTGCGGATTCCTTCGGCGTTGGCGGTAACAAAATACTGCACAGAAACAATAAGGTTGACAAATACATCATCCTTCGTCTTGGTCTCAATGTTTACCGGTAATTCCCTTACACGCAGATTCACCACGCCAGATTTTTGATCAATAAAAGGGATTTTAAACTGGAGACCACTTTGAGCGATGCGCTGGAATTTACCCAATCGCTCAATAACTACCGCAGTCTTCTGTTTTACGGTAAAAACCGATTTGTAGGCCAATAGAACCACCAATACGGAAAGTAGTGGAGTTGTAATTAGATCCATAGGAGGCTATACGTTTAAGAGTTTCGTTGTATAAATTACAACAAAACGGGGGAATACTCTCCGCTAAACCGAATAATTACAAGACTTAATCCTTTATATAAAGTCTTGGCACTCTGGGGCCAATTCCAGTAAGGACCTCATAGGAAATCGTTCCTGCCGCATTCGCTAGATTTGAGGCACTTTGATGAGGACCTAAAATCTCCACCTCATCGCCAGGGTTTACCTCCAAGCCACTTACATCGACCATGCACATGTCCATACACACCCTTCCCAGGATGGCACAGCGGTGACCGGCGATATAAACCGCACCTTTTCCACCAGATAAGGCGCGAGATAAGCCGTCGGCATAACCCACAGGCAAAGTGGCATATTTCATAGGCCTATCAGCAGTAAAGGTAGTACCATAGCCTACCGAATCGCCCGACATAAGGTCGCTAACCTGACTCACCCTACACTTCCAAGAAATGACTTCTTCCAAAGGCGCAATGCCCTCATAACTTCCTGCACCGTATAGCCCTATGCCCAAGCGTACCATCTCGTGGGCTTCTGTAGAAAATCTATGGATGCCGTGCGTGTTCAAAACGTGCGCTACAGCCCCTGGATATTGCGCCTTCACAGCTGCTGCCACTGCTTCAAAAGTACGGAGCTGATTGCGCGTAAAGTCATCTTTATCCCGGTCGTCGGCCGCAGCGAGGTGCGAGAATACACCAACCACTTCCACTCGAGGCTCTGTGGCCAATTCCTTCAATAATTCTTCCACCTTATCGGGCGCAAAACCCAATCGGTTCATCCCTGTATTAATCTTCAAATGGACCTTCAGCACCTCCGTTCTCTTAGTGCTGAGCCAAGTATCGAGCTGGTGACGTGCAAACAACTCCACCTCTGTACCCGCCGCAGCAAGCAGCGGCATCTGTTGTGGGTCCACATTAAGCACCAAAATAGGCATGGTAATCCCTCTTGCACGCAAGCTCAGTGCTTCCTGCGCAAAAGCAACGCCGAGGTAGTCGACATGTAAGTTTTGCAACCAACGGGCGACCTCTAAAGTACCAGAGCCATAGCTGGCCGCTTTGACCATGGCCATGACTTTAATCTCTGGAGCCAAATGCGCTTTGAACTTTTGCAAGTTGCGGCGCATGGCGCTAAGGTTCACCTCAGCCCACGTACTGTGGTATTGGTCTTGCAGGGTAGCGGCAAATTGTTCCAATTTAAAGGCGCGTCTGCCTTTGACCAATACGGTAATTTTATTCAAATCCAACCCAGCGAAACTCGCGGTCAATTCACCCACATCCTCCGGCTTTTCAACCCACCAGATACGGTCCAAACCATAGGTAGCCGCAAGGGCTTTGGCCTCAACGGTTTTTTCCTCGCTGCCCAAATGGCTGAGCACCGCCCATTTTCTTGAAGTGGGTGCACTGCTGACGAGCTCTTCCAATGCCCAACGGAGGCTGCTTAAATCTGAACTGTAGGTATCTTCTAGTAAATAGCCGCCGTCCTTCGCTCCTCGCAATTGCATGCGCATCTCTAACGGCTGCAAAAGAACCAATCGACGCTTCAGATCTTCCATAGAAGTACCCAACAGCAACGCACCGCCCAAGGCACTCAGGGCGTTTTCTTTTTGATAATCGCCACTAAACGGCCAATCTTTTATGGTCTCTGGGTCCAATTCCTCCCCTTGCCCCCACACGAGTGTGCGCTCAGGGACTTTAAGCCCTAGTTCTTGTGCCCACCTCAGCCATTTACGGCCAATAACCAAGCTGTGGCAATGTTCGAACAGCTTGAATTTTTCCTTGAATTTCTGTTCATCACTCTCAAAATTCTC
>CATAPZ010000107.1:0-5085 GCA_949486955.1 Cryomorphaceae bacterium
ATTGCAAAAGAAGTAAAGCCGGATCTTATTTTATTAGACGTTATGATGCCGGAAATGGACGGTATCGAGGCATGTGATCAGATTCGTAAAGTGCCAGCGCTTGAAGGAACAATCATTGCATTTTTAACGGCACGCGGTGAGGATTACTCTCAGGTAGCAGGATTCGAAGCTGGTGCGGACGACTATATTACAAAACCGGTCAAGCCAAAGGTGTTGACCTCTAGATTAAAAGCCTTGCTTCGCCGCAGACCTACAGCAGAACAAGAGGTTCCTGAACGAATGAGTTTAGGAGATTTAGTCATTGACCCGGAGCGCTACCACATTGAACTTTCGGGTAAAGTACTAGACCTTCCTAGAAAAGAATTTGAGTTATTGAGTTTACTCGCATCTAAACCAGGTAAAGTATTCCCAAGAGAGGAAATCATGGACCGCATATGGGGAACGGCGGTAATCGTTGGTGGTCGAACAATCGATGTACACATCAGAAAACTTCGTGAAAAAATTGGAGACGATCGAATCAAGACCGTAAAAGGTGTTGGGTATAAATTCGAAGTCCAAGACTAATGAGGATAGGACGACTTATTCCAGTTTCATTACTCTTAACGTTTATTATAACATTAATAGGTTATCTATTCATTCAACTTAACAGTGCCTATCAAACTGTACCCGATGGGCTATGGCTTTTATCTTTTGCTCTTCTCGTTTTAGCCCTCATTTTGTTTACGATTTATACGAATATTACGCGTCGTGTTCGTCGTATTCAGGAGCGAATAGAAGAAAGTGGCATGGATTCCATTTCTAAAACTGATAAAACAATGACGCTCAATATGCTGGAGGTAGCTGTAAGCGAATGGACCGCCAAGCAAGCTCGGCTTGTAAAAGAGTTAGAAGGTCGTGAAGAATTTCGCCGCGAGTATATGGGAAATGTGAGCCACGAGCTCAAAACGCCTATCTTCAATATTCAAGGATATATTTTGACCTTGTTAGACGGTGCATTGGATGATCCCAAAATCGCTTCTAAATTTTTAAAACGCGCCGCTAAATCAGTCGATCGTATGACTTCACTGATTAAGGATATGGATGTTCTTTCTAAGGTAGAAACTGGCCAATACGATATTCGACTAGAGCCCGTACAGCTTAAATTACTCATAGAAGATACATTACAGGGTGTAGAATCCTATGCTCGTAAAAATGACGCCAACATAAGCGTAGATTTTCAGGTCGATGAACGTACCGATGTTTTGTGCGATACTGCCCGCATAGAACAGGTCTTGGACAATCTCATTGTCAACTCAATTAAGTACAGCGATGGAGAAAAAAAGGTGGCTATAGCCATTATTGATCTCGAAAATAAAGTGCAAATCTCAGTGAAAGACAACGGTTTCGGTATTCCGGAAAAAGACCAGGGTCGAATCTTCGAAAGATTCTACAGGGTAGATAAGGCAAGGACTAGAGACGCCGGTGGCTCGGGTTTAGGACTCTCTATTGTTAAGCACATTATCGACCGTCACAATCAAACCATTATGGTTCAATCAAAGGAAGGAGAAGGGACGACATTTAAGTTCACTTTGAACAAGGCATAATCGTTTATAACCTCTTGATCGGGCGGTCTGCCTCACGCCTTATTCCCCGTATTTTTGAATCAAACCCAACTTATCGCCACTATGGAATGGAGTCCTGATTTGATGAAAAAACTTGAAGCGTTGCGCTCCAAGATCGAACAGACTGGTCAAGATTTTGAGACCTACGTCAACGGCTGGCAATTACAGCGTTTTCAGAACTATTGGGATTATATTCAGCTAGATACCCTGCTGAGTCTGCAACGCCCGGTGACTCAAGTTGAGGACGAACCCATTTTTATCATCTATCACCAGATCACGGAGTTGTATTTCAAACTTGCTCGCATTGAGATTGATGCTATCGCAAAAAACGAGGCCAATACGGTGGCCGATTTTACCGAGCGCATTCATCGAATCAACAGGTATTTCGGCGCGCTTAGGGGCAGCTTCGGTGTAATGGAGCTGGGGATGAAGAAAGAAGAATTCTTGGCCTTTAGAGATGCTCTCGCCCCCGCCTCTGGATTTCAGAGTGTTCAGTACCGCATCATTGAGCTGGGTTGTGCCCCGCTTATAAACATTGTCAGTGAATCTCGCCGCGAGGAATTAGCGGATGCCTCTATTGAAGATCAGATGGATGGGATTTATTGGAAAAATGGTGCAACAAGAGAAGATAATGGCAAACCGGCCTACACTGCTACCCAGTTCATGGACAAGTATTGGGACGACTTGCTCTTTACAGCAGAGGCCTACGAACATTGCAACATTTGGATTCGGTTCCAAGAGTTAAAAACAAAAGCAAGCGACGATGAGCGCAAGCAACTCGAAGATGCCTTACGCGCTTTGGATTTGAATATTAATGTGAATTGGCCCCTACAACATTATAAAACGGCCGTTCGTTACTTATCGAAGAAGCCAACCGACATACCTGCGACCGGCGGTACCAACTGGCAGAAATACCTGCCACCGCGTTTTCAACGTAGAATATTCTTCCCAGAATTGTGGACTGCTGAGCAGAAAGCCGAATGGGGCAAGAGTTGGGTGCACGCGGTGCTGGCTGAATTAGAATCGTAAGAATACATGAGTACAAAAAAGATTGCATGGGTGGCTATAGCCTCCATTTTTCTTGTCATAATCATTGCCGTAATCACCTCTAACCCGGAAGCTCCAGGTGTTTTAGCAGATGACGAGCCTGTGGTTGAGGAGCCCACCTTTTATTTGACCCTGCCGGCAGATACACTTCGTTTTGAATCGCACAAGATTGCTTCAGGGGAGAGCTTTGGCGCTTTGTTGGGTAAAAGAGGTATCAGTACTGCCCAGATTTATAAAATTGCCGCTGCTGTTGAGGATGAGTTCAATGTACGCCGCATTCGGGCCGGGGTTGAGGTCCAATTTGCAACGGGCGACAGCTCACTTTTCCCGTCGTATTTCATCTACCCGGAAAGCAAATTCGAGTATTGGATTATTGGAATTAACGATTCAGTATTCACGAAAAAAGTGGAGAAAGAGCGTGAAGTCCGTCGCCGTGAAATCAGCGGTACTATCGATGACGCCCTCTACCTAAGTGTGGGTCGTGCGGGTGGAACTCAGGCGCTGGCCATGTCTTTGGTGGAAGTTTATGCGTGGACCATTGATTTCTTCCGCTTGCAAAAAGGCGACGCCTTCTCAGTGATTTACGAAGAGGAGTATGTGGACGATACCACCTATGTTGGTCTCAAGCGCGTTGTCGCTGCCAACCTTACCCATGTGGGTAATGACTTCTATGCGTTCCCGTACGAGAATGAATTGGGCTTTGACGATTACTACGATGAGGAAGGCCGCAGTTTACGCAAGACCTTCTTGCGTGCACCACTGAACTTTACCCGCATTTCTTCGCGCTACAGCGGTCGTAGATTCCATCCGGTGCAAAAGCGTTGGAAGGCCCATTTAGGGACAGATTATGCCGCACCTACTGGCACACCAATTATGTCAACGGCAGACGGTGTCATTATTGCCGCTAAATACACATCAGCCAATGGTAATTATGTCAAGGTTCGCCACAACAGCACTTATACGACCCAGTATTTGCATATGAGCAAGATCAAGCCCGGCATCAAAAACGGTGTTCGCGTGAAGCAAGGAGATGTTATTGGTTACGTGGGTTCAACCGGACTGGCCACTGGGCCGCACGTATGTTACCGATTCTGGGTAAACGACAAGCAGGTCGATCCGTACAAGCAAAAATTGCCAGATGCCAAACCGTTAGAGTCTGATCGTATGGAGGCGTATAAAAGCTACATGACTTCGCTCAAGCAGGAACTAGATGCGCTGTAAGCCCTCGAAAATCCTGATTAAGAATTAAAAAAGGCGCCCTTCAGGGCGCCTTTTTTAGTGGGATTCAGCTTTACATTTTTTGCTCCTCCTTTCGGACTAGCCAATGACAATATTGATAATACGGCCAGGCACGACAATCATCTTACGGACCTGCTTGTCGCCGATCTGAGTTGCTGTACGCTCGTCGGCCATCACAGCTTTCTCGATATCATCTTTGCTCATGTCTAGTGGCAATTCCAATTGGAATCGAACCTTACCATTAAATGAAACAGGGTAGTTCTTGCTGCTCTCTACCAAGTAGCTTTCATTGTGCGTTGGATACTCGCTGTGCGTTACTGAACCTTCTCCGCCCAACAGTTCCCACAATTCTTCTGCAAGGTGTGGGGCAAACGGTGAGATCAGGCGAACGAGCGGCTCCAGCACTTCGCGGTTATTGGCCTTCAAATCTGTCAATTCGTTGGTCGCAATCATAAATGCGCTCACCGAAGTGTTGAAACTGAAGTTCTCAATGTCTTCGTTCACTTTCTTGATGCATGCATGCGCTGCTTTCAAGGCCTTTTTATCGGCTGGGGCATCACTTACGTTAAACGATCCTCCTTGGTGGAAGAGCTTCCAGAATTTACGTTGGAAACCGGCCACACCAGAAAGACCTTGAGTGTTCCACGGCTTGCTTTGCTCTAACGGACCTAAGAACATCTCGTACATGCGCAATACATCGGCACCATATTTCTCTACGATATCGTCAGGGTTGGTCACATTGAATTTGGACTTTGACATCTTCTCCACCTCACGGCTACAGATGTACTTGCCATCTTCCAGTATGAATTCGGCATCCTTGTATTCTTCGCGCCAACGCTTAAATGCTTCCACATCCAGCTCGTCGCCTTGTAAGAAGCTTACGTCTGCATGAATGGCCTGCGTTTCATGGTCGCCCTTAAGTCCAGCACTTACAAAGGTGTTGGTCCCGTTAATTCTATGAACGAAGGCACTGATGCCTTGAATCATCCCTTGATTGATCAACTTCTTGAACGGCTCGTCAAAGGGGATGAAGCCCATGTCAAAAAGGAATTTCGTCCAGAAGCGTGAGTAGAGGAGGTGGCCTGTAGCGTGCTCAGAGCCCCCAACATATAGATCGACCTGGTTCCAATACTCCGTGGTTGTGTTCCCAGCAAATTCTTCGTTGTTGTGTGCGTCCATGTAACGCAAGAAGTACCAC
>CATAPZ010000108.1:0-1939 GCA_949486955.1 Cryomorphaceae bacterium
ATATATATTTACGATGACGGCACTGTAGAAAAGGTGTTCGTTTGGAAAACTTAGGCATGAGAAAAGCATTTATACTACTTGCATTATTCATTTCCTTGACCGCGTTAAGTCAAAATGAAATCGTTGGCACATGGGACACAGGCAGGGAAAAGTCCATCGTAGAAATTTACGAGGATAATGGTGAGTTGTTTGGGAAAATCATCTCTTCAGACCGGGCAGAAGTTGTCGGGAAAATCAACCTGAAGAACTTACAAAACAAGGGCGACCATTGGGAAGGTGAACTCTTCGTCTTTAAACGAAGAAGCTGGTACGATGTGGCTATACATAAAGAGAACGAGACCCTCTTTGTGGTAATTTCCATCGGATTCTTTGAAAAGGAAGTAGAGTGGCCTAAAGGCTAGCACCACTTCCCTGCCGATTCCCTACTTTTGATACGCATTAAAGAATACGGACGTTGTATTCTTGGCGAAACCCAAGAGAGCACAACATGAAAATCATTGCTGGACCCTGTGTTATTGAAAGTATGGACTTGCTGCGCGAAGTTGCAGCGGAATTGGCCCGTATAAAAAAAGAGCTGAATGTAGAGATTTACTTTAAAGCCAGCTTTGATAAAGCCAATCGTACGTCTTTAACTAGTTTTCGTGGACCGGGTATAGAAGAAGGCATTGCCATGCTTGAAACCATTCGAGATGAATTTGGACTGCCCATCACCACCGACTTTCACACTCCCGAACAGATTGCCAGCTACGGACACCGCGTCGATATCATTCAGATTCCCGCGTTCCTTTGCCGTCAAACCGATATGCTTCTTGAAGCCGGAAAGACGGGCAAGATTGTCAATATCAAGAAAGCACAGTTTCTCAATACAGAGAAAATCAAATTCGCCGTTAATAAGGTAAAATCTACCGGTAATGACCAGGTTTGGTTAACTGAACGCGGTACTCTTTTCGGACCGAGTGAGCTTGTCGTAGACTTCCGCAACCTCCAAAAGTTAGGCGCGCTCACTGATCATGTTGTCATGGACTGTACCCACAGTGCGCAGGAGACTGGCAGTAACGATGGAACCACCGGAGGCAATCGCGCCTACGTGCCTTATTTTGCAAAGACCGCAAAACTGTGGGGCGCTAATGTGTTTTTCTTAGAAACGCACCCACGCCCTGATGAAGGCCTTTCAGACGGCCCAAATATGCTGGCATTAAACGATTTAGAAGCCTTAGTAAAGGATTTAATCTAGAGCCATGAGCATCAACAACAGAACCATAGCGTCCATTGAAGCACAGGCAAAATCTATTCTAGATTTAGCACAGAACGACACCAACGACTACGAGTCGGTGGTAGAAATAATCATGGAATGCAAAGGGAAGCTCATCTTTACGGGAATGGGTAAGAGCGGTATCATTGCGCGCAAGCTCGCTGCTACCTTTTCATCAACCGGTGTGCCTTCTTTCTTTGTCCATCCGGGCGAAGCGTACCACGGTGACCTAGGAATGATAGAAGCCGCCGATGTATTGTTCGCATTCTCAAATTCAGGGGAAACGGCTGAGCTCATCAACCTCTTAAAATACAGCAGATCCAAGAGCGTCATTGGGATGTCCAACGACCACAATAGTACCTTGGCAAGTTATTCTAAGGTGCACCTTGAGTGCAAGGTGGACAAGGAGATCTGCCCGCTGAATTTAGCACCTACAACAAGCACCACCGCTGCCCTAGTGATTGGCGATGCTATTTGTGCTACCGTTATGGAGCTGTCCGGTTTCTCCGAAGAAGAGTTTGCTGCGCTACACCCAGGGGGAACCTTGGGCAAGAGTTTACTGACGAAGGCTAAAGATCTCATGATTACTGAGGTTCCATTCGTTAAACCTACAGATTCACTGCAGGAAGTACTTTTGAAAATTTCTGAAGGTCGTCTAGGGCTTGCTTGCATTGGGAGCAGAAATGA
>CATAPZ010000109.1:0-8573 GCA_949486955.1 Cryomorphaceae bacterium
ACCAAAGCTTTCTGTGGATGAAGTCAATAAAAACAAATCCGACATGCAAAGTAACCTGCGTATTTCGGAGGTCTTTCCCAAGAATTTTACTTTGGAATAAATGCCTAAATCCTTCGCCTGTTGTTCCGCTTTTTCCCGCTCTGGACCTTCACCGATCATTAAAAGAATTGCATCCTCTTTTTCCTGGATCCGGTAAAAAATCTCAATGATATCTGGAATGCGTTTTACCGGACGCATGTTTGATATGTGTGAAATGACTTTCTCCCCGTTTGGTGCAATCTGAGATTTAATACAAGGTCCGTCCATGTTGTAGAGATCAAGATCAACAAAGTTGGGAACAACTTCGATGTCTTTCTTGATGACAAAGGAACTTAGAATATCCTTTTTAAGGCTCTTACTAACCGCAGTCACGATATCGCTCTTGTTGATGGAAAAGGTAACCGCAGGTTTGTACGACGGATTCTTTCCAACCAAAGTGATGTCTGTTCCGTGAAGTGTAGTCACCACAGGGATGTAGATTCGTTTCTCCAGCAAGATTTTCTTGGCCATGTAAGCCGCATAGGCATGCGGGATGGCGTAATGAACGTGAAGTATGTCGATTCCCTCAGTAAGCACCGTGTCCACCATTTTGGAACTCAACGCGAGCTCATATGGCTGGTATTCGAACAATGGGTAATCGTGCACGTTCACCTCGTGGTAATAGATATTCGGCTCTAGAATATCTAAGCGTACGGGCTGGCTGTAGGTAATGAAATGAACTTCATGGCCCTTTTTGGCCATTTGAATACCAAGTTCAGTTGCGACTACCCCTGAGCCGCCGAATGTGGGGTAACATACGACACCTATCTTCATGCGTCAAAAATACTTTTAATTCAACGACTCATAAAGAGCAGCTTGAATATTTGTCCGGATATCGTATTTGCTCAATTTCCAGTTCTCCATATCTGGATAGGTTCTGTTGCTCAAAAAGATATATAGAAGCTCTTCTTCAGGATCCATCCAAACCATGGTACCTGTAAAACCGGTATGACCAAAACTTTGTTTAGAGGCACAGGTGCAACTAGGACCTGGTCCATCGTCCAACTGCGGACGGTCAAAACCCAATCCTCGTCGATTCTTTAACTCGCAAAAAGCGCAAGCGGTAAACTTCTCAACGGTCGCTCTTTCGAGATACTTTACGCCTCCATATTCACCACCCCATAGATACATCTGCATCATTTTCGCTAACGAATTGGCGTTTGAAAACAAACCTGCATGTCCAGCTACTCCGCCCATCATCGCCGCACCCATGTCGTGAACATTGCCGTGTACTGCAGTATTTCGCCAATATCCGTCTTTCTCAGTAGGCACTATTTCCTCTAGGCCAAATCCTTTTTCCAAAGGTTTGTAGGTCAATCTCGAAGCTCCCAATGGAACATAGAACGTCGTCTGTACCCAAGTATCTAGGGGCTCATTATTTCGTTTTTCCAACATGCGCTGAAACAGGTAATAGCCTAAATCTGAATAGCGGTACTCGTTGCCCTTGAGTTCACTTTGCTCCAACATGGCATACATGGTATCGCGAATTTCAGGGCGTAAGTAAAGCTCTTCCGTAACCTTGATGGCTCCTGGTGTATCGCTCGACACGTACCAATAAGCCTTAGCAGAATCGGTCTCTATAGTTCTCAAATAATACGGGATCCAGGCAGGTAAACCGCTCTGATGCGCCAAAACATCTTCCAACACTAGATTACCTTTATCTGAAGTGGCCAATTCTGGCAATTGTTGCCCCACAGTGCTCTCTAAAAGAAGCGGCTGTTTCTCATACCAATTCATCACTCCAGGCAAGGTGGCCGTGATTTTAGTGACCGAGGCGAGGTCGTAGAGGTCCGTCCAATCAACGGCTTTTTTTTTATCGTAACTGTGATGCCCAAAGGACTTGTCATAAATCACAGTACCGCCTCGTGCTACCAATATCTGCCCTCCCGGCGTTGCCTCTTTTAAAATGGCAAATTCCATGATTGAATCTACCTTGAGCAACTGCTCGCCACGAACGCCTACTTCCGAAGGCAGTCCGTACCTAAGGCGCTTGATCCTTTCGCTCTTAAGACCGCTACCCTGAGCGCCCCAACCATTGAGCTCGACCGGCAACTTACCCTTCGTAGAACGCGCACCGAACAGGAATTGTGGTGCTAGTTTCTGCGCCGCAGCATTGTTTTCATACATCACCAACACTTTTGTGTTCGCGCCCAATTCCGGATAGGTCAACAGTCCATAAGGATTGGCAAAGTGCAACACGTAGATGGACTTTCCCGCCGCCTGTAATCCAGACATCAATGCCTTTTCACTCGAGGTGAGCTTGTACCTGCGCCATGGATTTTTAGGGTCTTGGTGGAAACTTAGAACAATAGCCTCATGACGCAAAAGCCCTTTGGGGGCAACGTTGGTGAAGTGGTCAAAGTTGGCGTAGCGATCGAGGTATTCGTTCAGCACGTTTACTTCAGGATTGGTCCCGATCGCAATGTGAGCGAAAGTGCCCTCAACGCTTTGAATAGGGAAAGGTGCCGTTCCTTTCTCGAGTAAGGTAGCTGCATCGCGAACCAGTCGGAAGGTCAACGCTTCATTCGATGCAGTGGCATCGGGATAGCGCGCAGACAATTCACGCGAAAGTGCACCGTCTTTGGCCCAAGCCCAGTGCTGCCAGCTCGAAGAATTTTCTTTTGCGCTAAGAATACGACGCACACGTTCATCCAGTGCTGCCTCGCTCAGTTCTCCGCTTTGAAAAGCAGCGACGAGCTGTTTCGAAGCTTTGGGCACATCCATGGCAAAAAGTAGAATATCATTGCCGGCTTTAAACGCTTCAATTTCTAATTGGCCCACGGGAGCAAACTCACTGACCCCTTTCATGTTTAGAGCGTCGGTAAGTACCAAACCGTCGTAGCCCCACTCCTTGCGCAGTATATCATTAATGACCTTGGAACTTAAGCTCGTTGGCTTACCTGAAGGTTCTAAGGACGGGATGTTCAAATGTGCCACCATGATGGAACCGATACCGTTTTGCAGGGCCGATTTAAAGGGCACCCACTCCACCTCTTTTAACTCCTCGAGCGTTCTATCAACGACTGGTAGGGTCTTATGACTGTCCGATTGGGTATCACCATGGCCCGGGAAATGTTTACCACTTCCCAATACACCGGCCCCCTCCATACCACGCGTCAAAGAGAGTCCTCTTTTGCTTACTTCAAGGGGATCTGACCCAAAAGAACGGGCTCCAATGATTGGATTCTTTGGATTGGTATTGACGTCTAGGACCGGTGAAAAACTCATATGAACGCCCGTTTTGTGACTTTCATAAGCCAATGCCGCGCCCAAATCTTCCACTAAATCCATATCCTGCACTGCACCAACCGTGAGAGACGTTGGGAATTTATAGGTGCTGTCCAAACGCATAGCTTGGCCCCATTCCGCATCCTGGCCCACCAACAAAGGAAGTTTTGAAGCCGCCTGTAAGCGCTGTACTAAATTCTTTTGACGCTCCGGACCGCCCTGCATTACAATGACACCGCCTATACCATAATTCTTTACCAAGGTTTCAAGGTAAGCTTGATGCTTCTCATCCTTGTTGCTGTAGGCAGCGACCATGAATAATTGTCCTACCTTCTCCTCTAAACTCATGGCTTCCAAAAGACTATCCACTTTACTAGCTGTGTCTAACGACTGAGCTTGAACGGATAATGCGGGTAGGATGAGAACGAAAAAAAGGATATATAGATGACGCTTCATGGAGTCGTAAAAATGGCTTGAGGTTATTACCTTTGAGAAAGGAGAAGTTAAGACAATATGGGATTTTTCGCACGTAATCAACCTCGCGGTTTTCAACATCAGGCACGCTTTCACGACGAGCGTAAAGAGCGCTTGAAATTGTTGGAACGTCCGGAAGGTGAAGACGAAATTCCTTTCGACAACAAAGAGAAGTACAGACAGCGCATAAGAGACAACTGGGATTTACGCAGGGCTCAAAGTGCTGGAAAGAGCGACGGTTATGCCAAGCGATTGTTGTACAGTCTCGCCTTCCTACTATTACTACTCTTTTTTGCTGCTAAATTCCTTTTATGACCGCACTAATTTCCGTTCTTCCAGACCACGTTGCCAATCAGATTGCTGCGGGTGAGGTTGTTCAACGGCCTGCCTCAGTGGTAAAGGAGTTGCTTGAAAACAGCATTGATGCTGGGGCAACGAAAATCACCTTAAGCCTTACTGGTGCGGGTAAAACGGCCATCGTTGTAACCGATAACGGAAGCGGTATGAATGCGGCCGATGCCGAGCTTTGTTTTCGTCGCCATGCCACCTCGAAGATTTCTTCTGCAGAGGATTTGTTCAAGCTAAGTACGCGTGGATTTAGAGGGGAAGCTATGGCGTCTATTGCTGCCGTAGCGCATGTGCAACTCAAGACGAATACGGCGGGCAGCGAAATGGGAACCTCGTTGAAGCTCGAGGATGGTAAAATCACTGCGAATTTGCCGTATCCTGGACCTCAGGGAAGTATTGTGGAGGTTCGAAATCTGTTTTACAACGTTCCCGCTAGACGGAAATTTTTAAAGAACGACAGAATAGAATTAAGGCATTGCATTGATGAATTTCATCGTGTCGCCTTGGTGCATTCAGATGTCGAATGGGTATTAAAGAGCGACGAAAAGGTCCTCTTTCATTTAATGCCCGAAAACTCACGTCGACGCATAAGCGCAATCTTCGGGCGGAAATTCGATGAAAAATTGGTCCCGATCAGTGAAGATACCAATGTGGTCAAGGTGACTGGATTTGTACTAAAGCCTGAGTTTGCCAAGAAAAAACGTGGTGAGCAATTCTTCTTCGTTAATGGTAGGTTTATTAAATCTCCGTACTTACACAATGCGCTCAGAGAAGCTTTTGAAGAAGTGCTCAGTGCAGAACACCATCCGGGGTATTTTCTTTTCCTCGAAGTAGATCCAAACGGGCTTGATGTCAATATTCATCCTACAAAAACGGAAGTTAAATTTGAAGATGAACGCGCCATTTACGCTGTTTTACGCAGTGCCGCGCGTCATGCCATAGGCCAGTTTAATGTAGCTCCTGCCATTGACTTTAATTCTGAGGTCAGTTTCTCGGTGCCGCCGATGCCCAAGGGACATATACCCCCTCAGCCAAAAATTCGAGTTAATCCAAATTTCAATCCTTTTGAACCGGACAATGGCATCAGCCGACCGCAGCTTCGAACACCGGACGAACAGTACGAGAGGATCAAAACAGAGAAGTTACTCAACACCAACCCTGAGCTTGAGGTACCCACCTTGAGTAATTCCGTGGAGCAATTTTGGTCTGAAGAAGACCAGGTTAACCTCAGCGAGCAAATGCCGAAAGTATTGGCCTGGGGAAAATTTATGGTCACGGTTTTGGGAAGTAAGCTTTTACTCATCGATACCAAGCAGGCTCAGATACGCGTGCAGTTCGATCAAATTTGGTCGAAGCTTGAAGGTGCCAGCGTAGCCTCACAACAATTACTATTTCCTGCCACCATGCAAATTACCCCTGCCGATGCGCTCTTGCTCGAGGAATATGCAAGTGCCTTTGCCGTTACAGGGTTTGACTGGAACTTAAGTGCCGATCGAAGCAGTGTGGAAATTGTTGGTGCGCCTGTCGTATTGGCAGCCGAAGAGGCATTGGGCGCTATGGAACGGTTTATGGATGAACTCAGCAATATGGAAGATGTGAGTGAATCCAAACTACTGAAGGCGTTTGCTCTTGAATTGGCCACAAAATCTGCGAAAGGCACGGTGAATAAAGAGGCCATGGAACACCTTAGAGAACAGTTGTTCAGCAGTGCTAATCCAAGCATTGGACCGAACGGCAAAAAAATAATTACTGAACTCCAACAGGAGGATCTTGTTTAAAAGATATGATCGCACAGCAACGCTTTAGCCTCATGCCCACAGTAGTGAAGAACCTACTCATTATCAATGGCTTGTTCTTCATGGGGATGATTAGCTTCCGTTCCACTTTTGGAGTGGACATCACCCAGTGGTTGGGTCTCTATTATCCAGCCAGCGAAAGTTTTATTCCGTCGCAGCTTGTAACACACATGTTCATGCATGGAAATATTGGTCACATTGCTTCCAATATGATTATGCTCTGGTTCTTGGGCAGTGCCATGGAGAATTACTGGGGATCGCAGAGATTTTTAATCTATTATATGCTCACAGGATTGGGCGCTAGTGCTCTGCAGATTGCCGTAAATGCCTATGAATATTATTCATTAGCTGCGAGCGTAAGTCCGGAAAACCTCCAAGTGGTGGCCACTGAGGGTGCCGAACTCATTGAGAGAGGGTACAACTATACCAACAGCGCCATGGGGGCGTTAAACAGATTACTGAACACTCCTATGGTCGGTGCATCTGGTGCAGTATTCGGCGTGCTCCTTGCCTTTGGCATGACCTTCCCCAACCAAGTGATTTACTTGAATTTCTTCTTCCCGATCAAGGCTAAATATTTCGTTATTGGTTATGGATTGTTAGAACTCTACAACGGTTTTGCAACTAGCAATAGCGGCATTGCGCATTTTGCCCATCTCGGCGGTATGTTATTTGGCTTTTTGTTAATACGCAGGTGGCGTAAAGCCAGATACCTTTAAGCATCCACTATACCAGTATTCATGAGCAGTTTATTTGAAAGAGCGAAATACGATGCCTTCCAGGGAGATTACCTGACGCGTTTGCTTTACCTGAATATTTCGGTATTCTTATTGTTCGCATTAACCAATGCATTTACGAGCCTGTTCACTGGAAACTTTGGCTTGATCCCAAACCTCGCCGACGATTTACTTGCGCTACCTTCAGATCCGTTGAGGCTGCTGCTTCGACCTTGGACCATCTTGACGTACATGTTTACGCACTTTGGCTTCCGTCACATACTCTTCAACATGATTGTACTCTACTTCTCAGGCAAAATCTTGATGGAGTACCTCGGTGAAAAGAGAATGCTCGCCCTATATATCTACGGCGGGATTGGTGGTGGTCTTTTGTACATCATACTCTACAACTTGAGCCCAATACTTGGTCAAGGTTCTATGGTAGGTGCAAGTGCAGGATGTATTGCTGTTTTGGTAGCAGGAGCCTTATATATGCCGCAGATGCCTGTACGATTGTGGGGCATCTTCGAAATCAAATATTGGATGTTAGCTGCGGGTATTGTAACGCTCGATGTCTTAAACCTAACTGGATCAAACGCTGGAGGTCACATTGCGCACCTCGGAGGTGCTATTGTTGCCTTTTTCTTTATTCGCAGTATGCGCCAGGGACACGAGTGGAACGTATATCTATTTCAGATTATTGATGCAGTGAGAAATATGCTCTTCCGTCCAAAGTCAAAAAAGAAGCGCCGCGGATTCAGCTTTGGTGAAAGCAGCTATGTCAAATACGAAGAGGTGAAAAAGACGAAAGGTTCTTCTTCCAAATCGACCGAGGATACCGCCAAGATGGACGCCATTCTCGATAAAATCAAAGAAAAAGGCTACGACAGCTTGTCCAAGGAGGAAAAGGCCTACTTATTCAAGATTTCCAACGAAGAGTGAGGAAACGCCGTTTCATACTCACCTGGATCAACCGCCTTCTGCTCTTAGGTACTGTGGTGAGCGGATTAGGGTCCTTAATACCGGCCAATATTTTTGCTGGAGCCAGTTTGTTATCGTTGATTTTCCCAACGTTAATCGTGCCTCATATTGTATTGCTTATAGTAACCCTTCGAATTTCCACGAAGCGCATTTTACCGAATTTAATAGGGATTGGATTGACGATTATACCAGCCTTTGCGCAGTTCCCCTTTGCCAAATCAGTGGATCAACCTCAAGATTGCCTTCGCATCGCCACCTACAATGTTCGTGCTTTTTACCAAGGCCTAGATGCTCCTGAGAAAATGAGCGCCTGGGCGGAAAGGGAGAATATCGACGTGCTCTGTTTGCAGGAGGTACGACGCCCCAGTCACAAACCCCTCGAGAAATCATTCAGTAATGTGGCTTTCGCACCTAAAATCAGTAGATACAGCGTTGGAATTTTCTCTAAATACCCAATCATCCATACAGAGCCGTTGACTTTTTCCTATGTCAATCAAGGAAAGAGATACCCTACTCGCAGTGCGGGATTGGCTGATATAGTACTTCCGTGGGATACCGTTCGATTCATAAATGTTCACTTGAACTCTACAGGTGTACAGGACGGTGATATGGAGGTCGCGCCAAGTACAGAAGAATTGCTGGAGCGCGGAAAGCAAATCGCACGAAAATTGGCCGGTTCTGATCGAACAAGAGGACTTCAGAGCAAATCCATTTTAGAGTGGATTGAAGATAGCCCTCATCCTGTTGTGCTCTGTGGAGACTTCAACAGTGTACCAGGAGGAAATCTCTATGCAAGGCTTCTGTTAAAACTTGAAGACCCTTACATATTTAAGGGCTCTGGAAAAATGGGAAGCTTTGAACCGTTGAAACGCAGATACTTACCTATTCGCATCGATTGGACATTGCATTCAGAAGGCATTGAAAGCTACGACCAGCATATCGACAATATCAA
>CATAPZ010000110.1:0-2597 GCA_949486955.1 Cryomorphaceae bacterium
CCGTACATACCATTATCACATACCATCCTCTTCAGCACAGAATTCACTCCAATAGGCGGGGCCTCTTTCGAATATCACTTTACAGACAAAGTGGGACTTAAAGCTACTTTTGTGCCTTTGGTTGGTGGTTTAGGTATTAATTATAGGTTGTGATCATTTTTGCCAATACTGCGTATGTCTCATCTCAATATCTGCAGTAAAGCTTTGATAACTGACTGGAACAATTTCGTCAAAGTACAGCACCAGCTCGTTTTCTGTGATTTTAAGAATTTTAAATTTTTGGTTACCAGTAAATTGAGACTCTAATTCAGATAGAATAGGAAGTCCTATGTCGATAATCATTTTACGATCAAATGACCAGTCCACAGCATTGTCCGCACCTATTACCGTGATGACCGAGTCACTATCAATACTTAAACTGGCTGAGTCTAGTCTTTTACCTAAACTGTCAACAATAAAGGTGCCTTTTAAAGTGTCGAAATTTGATATTAAGTCTGTTGTGCTGTGAGGATGTAACGTATCAAACAAACCCGGCGCAATCAAATGATTTGTGATTTCCACACCGTACCAGTCCCCGTCCAGCAACACCTCCATGCGCTCTACATTTTCAGGTTTGGTGCAGCTTAATAAAACAAGAGCAGAGAGTAGTAGAAGTTTTTTCATTGGTTTGGTTTTAATGAAATTCCATAGCCAAAATATACACCATAAATGGGACCATTTGTACTACCAGACAAGGAAACATAATGAATAATACGTTCTGTTTCATATTTCTGACTGTATCCCCCGACAACTGAATACCAGCGGCCACGAATGTAATTGTACGCGAATTCTGAGCGAGCGAAAAATGTATAGGTTAAATCTGGATTGGCAAATTTCCAGCTCTTATAAACGGTAGGGGTAAAGAGATACGTGAAGCCTGCATCTATGTCGTTGTAGGTCTCAGTGTAGATGGCGCCTACAGGTGTGGAGAGTGCCCACGATCCGCTGGCATTAGAGAGTTTTGGCCCACTGAGGAGTGAGTACCGAATATTGTTTTGTTCAATATTGAGCCGCGAAAGACTCATGTTGGAAGTAAGGTCGAGTCGTTCTGTAATCCCATAATTATGCACGAGCAAGCCGCCTGTGCTGGCATTCAGTCCGCGTCCGGAATAACCGCCCGCAGCTACTTTATGTTGCTGTGGAGCAAGAGATTCGGCAGTCTGGAATTCTGGTAGGGCGATGGTGCAGCCTGCTAACATCAACGTACTTATAAGCGGGATAAAGATTCTTATTAAATCTATGAGGTAAGGCTTGGTATGCATTGTAAGGTAGGTGTGGCTTTAAACGAAAGGTACACAATCCTCGGAATTACAACGTTTTCAATCCCTTACTCAACACCCACGCGCGGTAGTCTCTGTTGTTCACGGAGGCTTTTGCAGAATTTGCATCCTCTCGGTATTTGTGGACGCTGTGGACGACATAGTATTTGTCGTTGTAGCGCGATAGGAAGGCCTCTGGTGCCCAGCCTACGATACCTTCAAGGAACCCTTCGGCAAGGTCACGGTCGACAAAGCCTCCTACAATAATGCTGTATCCAGATGTAGTACCGGGTTCGGGGCTGTTATCGGTGACCCATGTATTGCTTTTTCCTTTCCCTTTGGCACTTTCCTTTTTGTCCGGAGTATCCGCATTGGCAAGGTCATACGCCGCAATGGAATCCGCTTTTAGTGCTGCCATGGTTAGGCTATCTTCTAATGCTTGAGCCGCGAGCGCTGCCGTATCTACAGGAGGCGGCGGCGGAATGGGCAGGCTATAAATATGCAAATTGGCGGGGCTTGCGGGACGTTTACTTTGCGAAACGAGCAGCGTGCTGTCGTTTAAGAAAAGCAACCCGAAGTCGTCGCCTCTGTTGTTTAATGCGACCGGCTGCGCAAGAGTATCTCCATCGCCGTGCGCATAGAGTTGCAGTCCATAGTTGCGGGAGGAACGAGAGAAGTAGAGATCTAGATCCGTTGAGGTGGTGGGGAAGACCTCATCGTCTTTCGTGTTTGCAATGTCGACAGCCTGCGGAGTGCTCCATATTCCATCGAAACTTAGCGTGCTTTTGTAAAGATCGTAACCGCCTTTTCCGCCATCCACATTAGATGCGAAATACAAAGTATAATCTAGGGCATCGAAATAAGGATGCTGGTAATCTGCATCAGGGGCAACAAAAGGCAGCTCTCTGGCTTCATCACCATTAAATGGAATATAGGTGAGGGTCATTCCCACGCGACCATCTTTGTAGGGCTTTTGACGACTATGGCTTGCGATGAGCGCGGAGCTGTCAGGTAGAAGCGCACATTGTCCTATGTAATACCGTTGATCCGCCAGGAATTCCGGGAGTGTATAAGGAAGGGTTTTTAAATCCTTTATGCGCAGTAAAAACGGACGTGCAAAAGGTTCGTTGGTCTGTGGGTCACGTGAGGTAGTGGCAGATCCTCCTCGGTTTGATAAAAACAGTACGTGCCCTTTTCCGTAAGGCACTCCTGCATAGTCATCTGCGAGTGCATCGCCGATCTCCTGATGTATGAGTGTATCTGGCTGAGCGAGTGCTTCTTTTATTTGGCCAAACGACG
>CATAPZ010000111.1:0-1671 GCA_949486955.1 Cryomorphaceae bacterium
GCCTTGATGAACCGGACAAAAAATCGACCGCTTCCAGCCGGAACGATGACCGTTGCTCAAGCATACACGGCAGCTGTTCTTGCACTCTTGGTTGGATTATTTATGCTTTACAGCATCAATGTGCTTTCCGCGTTTTTCGGGGGGTTAAGCGCTTTCTTGTATGCGGTGATTTACACCCCGTTGAAATCACGGACTTCTTTGGCAGTGTTTGTTGGAGCGTTTCCAGGAGCCATACCTTACATGCTCGGTTGGGTAGCAGCCCGAAACGATTTTGATATAGAAACGGGAACTTTGTTTGCACAACAATTTTTCTGGCAGTTTCCGCATTTCTGGGCTATTGCTTGGTTCTCCTTTGAAGATTACAAGCGAGCAGGATATAACTTACTGCCATCAGGTGCAAAAGACCGTCCGAGCCAGCTGTACGTCATTATTTACACGATTTGGATGATCATTGTTGGTATACTCCCTGTTTTTGGAATTACAGGGGAACTCACCTTGAGTTACACAGGCGCTGCTCTGGTGTTACTTCTAGGGCTTTGGGTACTTAGCAATGGAATGAAACTCTTGAAGAGCGGTGACGACAAGGTCGCAAGAAAACTAATGCTGAGCAGTATCGGTTATCTAACGGGTATGCAGCTCATTTATGTTATTGATAGATTTATCTAAGAATGGAAACATTAGCACAACAACGAAGAAAAGCATCTAAGCCGCTTCTATGGATCGGAATTGGCTCGATTATCATGGCCTTTGCAGGTTTGACCTCAGGGTATGTGGTAAGTAGAACGACCTTGGTAGAATCTGGAAATTGGCTTGTTTTTGAATTGCCCACAGCCTTTAACTATAGCACTGTAGCAATCATAGCTTCATCCTTGACACTTTGGTTGGGCAAAAAAGCAATTTCTAATGGTGAGGAAGGACGTTTACGACTCTTCTTGTGGTTGACTATTGTTTTTGGCGTAGTCTTCGCTGTTTTGCAGGTTCGAGGCTGGGGAGAGTTGATTAATGAACAAGTATTTTTCACAGGCCCTGGCTCTAACCCCGCAGGTTCGTGGGTCTATGCCATTTCCCTGTTCCACCTTGCTCACCTAGGTGGCGGAATAATCTCATTACTCTACACGACTGTAAGAGCTTACGGAGGTAAGTATTCTCAGGAGGATTATCACGGTGTTCAGTTGGCGTCCATCTACTGGCATTTTGTGGACCTTTTGTGGATATATTTATTCATCTTTTTGACTCTTATTCGTTAGATTTGCACGAATCATAATTCAAAACACTCGTTATGTCTTCTAATGCTGATTTAATCCAAGATACCAACCATTGGGGCGGTGGATCGAGACCTATGGGCGCTCGATACGGTAAGCTCATGATGTGGTTCTTCTTGTTATCAGATGCATTGACCTTCTCGGGCTTCCTAACCGCCTATGGTTTAATGCGCTTCAAGTATGAAAGCACTTGGCCAATTGCTGAAAACGTATTTACTCACTTTCCCGGTCTAGAGGGCGACCAGCCATTGCTCTACGTGGCCTTGATGACGTTCATTCTGATCATGTCTTCAGTGACTATGGTATTGGCAGTAAATGCCGGTGAAAAAATGAACAGAGGTGCCGTTACCAACTGGATGTTATGGACCATCGTAGGTGGTTTCATCTTTGTTGGCTCACAGGCATGGGA
>CATAPZ010000112.1:0-6097 GCA_949486955.1 Cryomorphaceae bacterium
ACACACGGGTTTACGACGAGGTCGCCTGGCTTGTTTTGTTCACCGATGACTTGGCCACCGTAGATTTCATCAGCCGGTTCGATGAAGAATTTACCGCGGTCTTGAAGCTTGTCTAGCGAGTATGCCGAAGCTTTACCGGCTTCTTTTGCGATCAATACCCCTGAGATACGACGTTCCATATCCCCTTTGTACGGTTGGTATTCCTTGAGGCGGTGTGCCATGATGGCTTCCCCTGAAGTTGCAGTAAGAACATTATTTCTAAGGCCCATGATACCGCGTGAAGGGATCTCAAACTCAAGGCGAGTAAGATCGCTTTTAGGCTCCATAACGAGAAGTTCACCTTTTCTTTTAGTGACCAATTCAATGACCTTTCCTGCTGTTTCCTCAGGCACGTCTACGGTCAACTCTTCAATAGGCTCGTGCTTTACACCGTCTATTTCTTTGAAGATCACCTGTGGCATACCCAACTGTAATTCATAGCCTTCGCGACGCATCGTTTCAATCAAGATCCCTAAGTGAAGGATACCACGACCGTGCACAATGAATTGGTCCGCTGAGCCCGTCTCTTCAACGCGCAATGCAAGGTTTTTCTCAATCTCCTGCATGAGGCGCTCACGAATCTTCTGAGAAGTCACGTGCTTCCCTTCTTTACCAAAGAACGGCGAGTTGTTGATTGAGAACAACATGCTCATGGTTGGCTTGTCAATCTCCATATGCGGAAGCGACTCTGGATTCTCAGCATCGGCGATGGTATCGCCAATCTCAAATCCCTCAATACCGTTAACCGCTACAATTTCACCGGCACTGGCTTCTTTGATTTTCGTCTTTCCAAGACCTTCAAAGGCCATTAATTCCTTGATGCGAGCCTTCTTCGTGCTGCCATCGCGCAAACAAAGGGCAACAGGCATATTTTCTTTCACCTGACCGCGAGTCACGCGACCAATGGCGATACGGCCAGTGAACGAGCTAAAGTCAAGCGATGTGATCTGCATTTGCAGGCTACCTTCAGATACTTCAGGAGCAGGAATAGTTTCTACAATGGTATCGAGTAGGTAGGTGATGTCGTCGGTTGGATTTTGCCAATCTGGACCCATCCATTTTTCCTTGCCCGATCCATAAACCGTTGTGAAGTCCAACTGCTCCTCAGTCGCATCGAGGTTAAAGAACAATTCAAATACCTGATCGTGTACTAAATCTGGCGTACAGTTGGGCTTATCTACTTTGTTAATGACTACAATAGGCACTTTACCCAAGGCTAGTGCTTTCTGCAATACGAAACGCGTCTGGGGCATAGGGCCTTCAAAGGCATCTACTAAAAGAATTACACCGTCCGCCATGTTCAAGACACGCTCAACTTCGCCACCGAAGTCACTGTGACCCGGAGTATCGATGATGTTGATTTTGGTATCCTTCCAACGAATGCTCACATTCTTCGATAAAATGGTAATCCCACGCTCGCGCTCAAGATCATTGTTATCGAGCAGAAGGTCGTCTACTTGCTGGTTGTCACGGAACAATTTTGCCGTGTGTAACATGTTATCTACCAGGGTAGTCTTACCGTGATCGACGTGTGCAATAATTGCAATATTTCTCAAATTCATGAGGGTAGTGATTTTCGCTGCAAAAGTAGGCTCTTTTATCCCCGTAGACTAACTTATTAAGGAGCAGTTTTATTAACCTAAACCCCTTCATTATGAAACGTACTCCTTTTTTGGGGCCAATTTTATGGCGCCCAACAATCGTCATCGCTATTTTCTTGGCTCAAAACCTATCGTTAAAGGCTGAAAAACAATTACTTACAAGTGATTTTGTTCAAAACTTTACGTTGTCCACAATTGTACAGCAGGAACTAGAAAGTATCGACACTTCTGATTTCACCTGGATCGAAAACGATCGATATCACCCTCCTTCTTGGCCTGAAGATTCAATTTCTTTTGGGTTAGCGCTGCAGAATCGGCCCCCTTTATCTTCAGTTGCGCCGCTTTCAATACATGCCGATACCGTTCATTTCGAGTGGAAAACCACGGGTAAATATTCGGCTGTTTACCAGGCCAGTCTTTTTATTGATAGTGTATTTAAGAGTACCTATATGCCGTGCTGTGATCAGGCTTTTACGGGCAATTCATTAGCCCCTCAATTGACCTTACTCAAAGCAGGTATGCCTTTGGTAGTAAACCATATGCCAAAAAGCTCCCATTACCCCATCTATCTCGTGGGAGAAGGCACCTTAAAGTCATTTGGAGCTCAGGGTTGGTTCTTCTTCCCGCCGAATCTATACGCGAGTAACAAACCACTTACTCTGGTGGGAAGAGGTCCGCATAAGGTTTATTGGCTTGGTGCAGATCATCCAGATATTTGTCCTGGCCAGGAGTTTTATTTCGAAGAAGAGCTGCTTGGAACGGCCCGTGAAGGTTCTTTTGATACCATATCTATAGATGCCCACTTTGATATATTGGGTAGACCATCAAGAACTATGGAACCTGTAGAGCTACGTAAAACAGGGAGAAAATGGCGGAAGGTAATTAAGGTCAAGTAATGGGTTTTTACTAAGTTGCACCCCTAACACTTTTTCTATGTATAGTACTCCTTGGATGAGTGACATTGTTGTTGGTACCATGCGTTGGGGCATTTGGGATGCGAATTTCAAGACATCGGATTATCAGCGAATGATTGAGAAAAGCCTAGAATTAGGCTTCACCACCTTCGACCATGCAGACATCTACGGAGATCACACAACGGAAACCGAGTTTGGCGAAGTATTAAAAAGCCATCCGGAACTCCGCGAGCAAATGGAAATCGTTACCAAATGCGGTATCCTACGCGTTTGTGATAACAAGCCACAGCATTACATTAAGGCGTACGACAGTTCTAAAGAGCACATATTGCAGAGCGCAGAGGACAGTCTAAGACAATTAGGTACGGATTATATTGATGTTTTGCTCCTTCACCGTCCAGATTTCTTGATGAATCCGGACGAGATCGGTGAGGCCTTTGAGCTCTTGTACCGCAGTGGAAAGGTGCGCAGCTTTGGCGTGAGTAATTTTACGAAAAGCCAGGTTGAAATGCTTAGTGAAAGTGTCCCCGTGGGAACCCATCAACTCGAGATTTCTGTAAAAGCGCTTCAGGCCTTTTCAGATGGAACCCTTGACCAATGCACAAAAGACGGTATTGTCCCTATGGCTTGGTCGCCGCTCGGTGGCGGAGATTTGCCTAAAGCTTTGGTTGAAGAGTTGAAGAAGTGGGCGGACGAATTTGGAACAACACCACAAGTCATTGCTTTGGCTTGGCTCATGCAGCATCCTGCTGGAATATTACCTGTCATAGGAACCACGAAAGAAGACCACCTCGTAAAAAGTAAAGAAGCCTTGAGCATCAAGCTTGACCGCCAGCAATGGTATAGCATATATCAAGCTTCTACCGGAGTCAGAATACCATAGTATGGAAACACAGGAAAATCTCGCGCTAAGCGCTGCGAATTATGAGAATCAAGTAGGACTGAAGTTTCAGCTCTACAACAGTCTCTTTCTCACTTTGCCTTTGGACGGTATACGTAATACAGGGATGTTTATTCCCATCCTCAACGAGTACTGCTTGAACCGATTGGCGGAAGGTCATAGCCCAAAGGACATCATTGAGCAGTTCTTTGATGAGTTCAAAGAAGGCGAAGATTTGCAAAGCAGACACAACTTTTTGTTCAAAGTCTTGCAATATGTGGAGCGTCAAGTAGTATTGGTGGATGCCCTCGAGGATGCTGCCTACGGGAAGCTGAATAACTTGAGTGGAAAAGGGTCTCTAAGTGAGTTAATGATGCGTACCGAACGCACTGGTAATCTAGACGAACTAAAGAATAGATTACAAGAGTTCTCAATACGTCCTGTTCTTACCGCGCATCCCACACAGTTTTACCCGGGTCGAGTACTTGCCATCATTACAGATTTAACAGAGGCTATTCAGAAAAACGATTTGTCGTCCATTCGCATGTACCTCAAGCAGCTTGGTAAGACGCCGTTTTTCCAAAAGAAAAAGCCGACACCTTACGATGAGGCTATTAATCTCATCTGGTACTTGCAGAATGTATTTTATAAAAGTGCCGGGGATATTACGGCTGAAATGCGCCGCAGTCTCCCAGATTGGGACGGCACACTGAATCTTATCAACCTTGGCTTTTGGCCGGGTGGCGACCGTGATGGTAATCCTTTTGTAAGTATCGATACCACAAAGAAAGTAGCCGATCGATTGAGAAGTGTATTGCTGCAATGTTACTACCAAGATCTCAGAGGCCTTCGTCGTAGAATATCCTTCGACGGAGTCTATGAAGACCTGATGACTATTGAAAAACAAGTGCTTCGTTGCATTCGACACCAAGAGGATTGGGACTTTATTTCATTTAGAGAAGCCTTGCGCGGTGTGCGTTCAGATTTAATCCAAAAACACGACAGCATCTTCGTAGAATTGGTCGAAGAATTGTTGGACCGTGTTGCGTTGTTCGGATCGCATTTTGCAAGTATTGATATTCGCCAAGACAGTCGTGAAATCAAACGTGCTTTCGATTCATTGCTCGATCAATTAGGTCTGCAAGAGCCGGGAACTCCCGAAGAGCTTTTCAAGATGAATGCAACCTGGGACGGAACGCTTACAGGGGACGACCGTATTGACGATACGTTACAAAGCTTTAAAACCATTCGTGCAATACAAGCATCTAATGGGCCAAAAGGTGCGCACAGGTATATCATTTCGAATTGTCGTGGTGCTATGGATGTAGCACGCGTATTTGCATTGGCAAGATGGACGGCCTTTGGTGCAGAAAAAGTATCGGTGGATGTAGTTCCGCTATTTGAAACTATTGACGATTTAGTAGGTGCAGGAGCATCTATGAATACCTTGTATTCCGATGAAAACTACCGTGCCCATTTGCTGCGTAGAGGGAATAAGCAGACCATTATGCTTGGATTCTCAGACGGTACGAAAGACGGTGGTTATATGTCTGCCAACTGGAACATCTACCGCGCGAAAGAGAACCTTACCCGTGTATCTAAACAAAACGACATAGATGTACTCTTTTTTGATGGCCGTGGGGGACCACCAGCACGTGGAGGGGGTAATACCCACAACTTCTATGCATCGCTGGGTAAGAACATAGCCTCTTCTGAGATTCAACTTACGGTTCAAGGGCAGACGATTTCAAGCAATTTTGGTACGCCGGAAAGTGCGCAGTTCAATATGGAGCAGTTGATTACCGCCGGTTTAGAAAACCTACTATTGGAGGATGATACCAAACTGTTGCAACCGACTGAACGTCAACTTTTGGAGCAGCTGAGTGATATCAGTTTGAAGAGTTACACTGCCCTGAAAGAAAATCCGTTGTTTACAGAGTTCCTTGAGGAAATGAGCCCGTTGAAGTTTTACGGAATGGCCAACATTGGCTCCCGTCCTTCAAAGCGTGGTAAAGCCAAGAAATTGGAATTAGATGACCTTCGCGCCATTCCATTTGTAGGTGCTTGGTCGCAACTGAAGATGAATATTCCTGGGTTTTACGGCTTGGGTCAAGCTATTGAGCAACTGGCATCCGAAGGAAAGTTGCACGAAGTTGAGGCGTTGTACAAGAAGTCTAAGTTCTTTAGAACACTCGTTGAGAACTCTATGCAAAGTATGTGTAAGACCTTCTTCCCGCTTACTTCCTACATGGCAGATGATCCTAAATTTGGTGCGTTTTGGTCTTCCATGAACGAAGAATTCGAACGCACGCAGGAGTGGGTGTTAAAGATCAGTGGGCAGCCAGAGTTGTTGTCAAATAACCCAGGTATTAAAGCCTCGATCGCTTTGCGTGAAAACATCGTGTTATCGCTTCTGGTCATTCAGCAATATGCGCTTATCACGCTAAGAGATTGTGATTGTACGGATCAAGAAAAAGCGATACTCGAAAAGCTTGTAGTACGATCCTTGTATGGAAACATCAATGCTTCGCGAAACAGCGCGTAGCGCAAAATTTTAGACAACATAAAAAAGGCGCCCGCAGGGCGCCTTTTTCGTTATTCAGTTCTTAGGTCGTAGCGCCAACCTGCATAAAGCTGGCGTCCCATGATGGGCCCCCAAACGA
>CATAPZ010000113.1:0-8058 GCA_949486955.1 Cryomorphaceae bacterium
CCGTTGACTTCTGCCCAGTGCGGTCCATCAATCGCGTGAAAATGCAAGCGCTCTGCCACTATGCCAAGATCTGTAGCAAACTTCGAAATACAACGTCCTCCGTTGCCACACATGGTACTCTCACTACCGTCTGCATTGAAATAGACCATGTAGAAGTGGTCGCCGTCATGACGCGGTGGCTCGAGATACATCAATCCATCGGCGCCAATACCAAAATTGCGGTGGCACATGTGGGCGATTTGGTCTTTGGTCAAACTGGCGCGGGATTCGCGACAATCTAACAGGATAAAATCGTTCCCGGCCCCTTGGTATTTGAAAAACCTAAGATTCATGCTCATATCGGTGTTAAAAGGCGTTAAAGTTATGCACCTCGGTACAATATATACGTTCATTGGTGCATAATTTGAATGTAAGACGTTATTCAATTTAAACAGAATACTATGAAGATGAATGCGAAATCCATTGGAATGTTTGTCCTGCTTTTTGCAGCAGGCGGGCTTTTATCTCTAGCAGGTGCCCACGCATTGGGCTGGACGGGCAAGACTGTAGTCATTGAAAATCAGCCGGCCGCTGTTCCTGTTGCCGTTTCAAATTTCCCAGCAGCTAGTGCAGCAGTACCGACAGATTTTGTGGAAGCTGCCGAAGCCTCTGTAGAAGCAGTCGTTCACGTAAAAATCACGGCAGAACGCGTGCAGAACTACTACAACCCGTTCAACGATTTATTTTTTGGTCGTCCATCTACCCCGCAACGCCAAGAGGTTCAGGGGTCCGGATCTGGCGTCATCTTAAGCGAAGACGGATATATCGTAACCAACAATCACGTGATCAAGGATGCCAAAGAAATCACTGTAGTGACGGCCAATAACGACGAATTCGACGCTGTGCTTGTAGGTACTGACCCTACCACGGACATCGCACTGCTTAAGATTGAGGCTGAAGGCTTGCAAAAAATTACTGTGGCCAATTCCGACAATGTTCGATTGGGCCAGTGGGTGCTCGCTGTCGGGAATCCATTCAATCTAACCAGCACCGTTACCGCAGGTATAATTTCAGCCAAGGGGCGCGATATCAATATTATCGACGAACAAAGCGCTATTGAAAGTTTCCTACAAACAGATGCGGCAGTAAACCCTGGGAATTCTGGGGGTGCACTAGTAAACACAGGTGGACAACTTGTCGGTATTAATACAGCAATCTCATCGCGTAGCGGCTCCTTCGAGGGCTACAGCTTCGCCGTACCGGCCAATCTAATGATGAAAGTCGTAGGTGACCTCAAGGAGTTCGGACGCGTACAACGTGCCTTTATGGGCATCAACTACAACGAATTGAATGCTTCGCTCAGCGAAGAATTGGACCTTAAAGTTAATGCAGGCGTCTATGTAGCTAATGTCGTGGAAGGCGGCGCTGCAGACGATGCGGGTATAGAAAAGGGAGATGTCATCATCAATATTGACGGCAAGCAAGTACGCACCGGCGCTGACCTCACTGAGGCCATAGGTTCGCACCGTCCGGGAGAATCTCTTGATGTTGTAGTCAACAGAAACGGAAGAAACGAGAAATTTAACCTCGTGCTTAAGAACAAGCTGGGTACTACGGAGATGCTAACGCGTGAAGAAGAAATCCTACGCTCATATGGCGCGCGTATCAGCGAACTTTCGAGTAGCGAGAAGAGAAACCTTGGATTGCGCTACGGCGTTAAAGTCGATGAAATCTTAGGGGGCCGATTCGAAAAAGCAGGCATACCCGAAGGCTTCATCATCGTCAAGCTGAACAATGTGTACATCAACGATGTGGAAGAATTTGAAAAGCTTATCCAACAGTTTAATCCAGGCGACGGTGCCTTGATACAAGGATTTGAAACCAACGGCAAAGCCAACTACTACGCCTTTGAATGGTAAAACAGGAAAAACTGAAGGCAGATAGTGTAAAAATGACACACTGAAATTAGATAATAACCCGCTGTATATCAGCGGGTTATTTTTTTATACGTCAACTTAAAACCGATGGTTTTCTTCTCTAACTTCGAAGGTAGAACCACCAATTTTTACATATGATTGCTCAAAAAGAGTACTCTAAAAAAGTCCATGCACGAATTCGTTCAGAACGCATGGCCGTGGACATTATAGCCTGTGTCCATGAGCTATTCTACGACCGTGGAGTAGAGATCGTCATGTTTCGAAACACCCTGATTGACCGTAAGCCCAGTGAGGTGCTTGAACTGCATCAATACGCCAAGAGCATGCTTGAGAAGCCCATTTCCGTTGACGCTACATTGGAAATGTTAATGACTCTCAAGAAGACGGCCATTGAAAATGCCAAGATTGACATTGGGCGACTCACTTCGGAATGGTCTGTATCGGAAAATAATGCTGAGGAAATCATCGTGAATCAACTCAGCAGTTTCTTCGGCAGCCGACCCAAAAATGCCAAAGATGTCGTCCTTTTTGGTTTTGGCCGTATAGGACGCCTCTTAGCTAGAGAACTTATCGCGCAAGAAGGAAGTGGCCGACAGCTTCGATTACGAGCAGTAGCAGTTCGTAGCATTGATGCAGCCAGTCTTCATAAGCGCGCTTCTCTGCTAAAGATTGACTCTGTACACGGTGCCTTCCCTGGGACAGTGCTTGTAGATGAAGAAAATTTAGCCTTGATAGTCAATGGTCGACCGATCCATTTTATCGCGACTCCGGACCCCACCAAAGCTGACTACACCGCTTATGGAATTCAAAATGCACTATTGATCGATAATTCCGGTGCCTTTCGAGACGACGTTGCGCTTAGCAAACATCTCGAAGGTAAGGGAATCGAAAAGGTGTTGTTGACGGCCCCTGGGAATGGAATCAAGAACATCGTGCACGGCGTCAACCATACTATTGTAGATACTACCATAGATAAAATCATTAGTGCAGCGAGTTGTACCACAAATGCCATAAGTCCAGTGCTGAAAGTTGTCAATGACGCATTTGGTATTGAACGAGGCCATCTTGAAACCATACATGCCTACACCAACGACCAGAATCTTGTGGACAATATGCACAAGAAGTACCGCCGTGGTCGCGCAGCAGCTTTAAACATGGTCATCACCGAGACAGGTGCAGGAAAAGCTGTCGATAAGTGTATTCCAGGCTTGGGATCGAAGCTTACCTCTAGTGCGATTAGAGTACCTGTTCCGAACGGTTCACTTGCCATTCTCAATCTTCAGCTGCTCCGCAATACCAGTGAGGAAGAAGTATTAGACCTATTTAAGAATGCTGCTTTAAGCGGGCCCTTGGTTGAACAGATTCACTACAACACCTCGAATGAACTCGTGAGTAGTGATATCGTTGGAAACCCTTGCCCATCTATCTTCGACACCAATGCTACTCAACTCAGTGGGGATGGAAACAGCCTTACGCTCTATATCTGGTACGATAACGAATACGGTTACAGCAGACAAGTCCTACGTTTAGCGAAGCATTTCGCCGAAGTACGACGCAATGCGTATTACTAAGTAAAACTAGGCTCCCCCTAGCCTAATGCAAAACCCCCAGCGGCCGCAGGCCGCTGGGGGTTTGTTTTATCCCAAAATAAGGACTCGCCCTTATTTGCTTTCGTTGATGACTAAATCCAATAACCCAGTGTTCGAATTAATGCTCTCTTCCAAAGAAATCATACTTTCTGTATTCTCCACCCCTTCTATATCGTTAATGCGGAAGATCACATCCTTGGCGTGCGATGCATCGCGGCAACGAATCTTGGCAAAGATGCCGTACTTCCCAGTGGCTAGGTGTGCTACTGTCACCTCAGGCACAGAGCGCAACTGATCAATGATATCAGGAGATTGCAACGAGCGCGATGTGAAGAGCCCGACGTAGGCTACGAATCCAAAGCCCAATTTTGCATAATCAACAGAGATGGATGTACTCTTGATAACGCCCATTTGTTCCATCTTTTTTACACGTACGTGAATGGTACCTGGGCTAACCAACAAATCCTTAGCAATCTCTGTAAACGGCTTACGCGCGTCCTTAACTAAATACTGCAGAATCTGTTTGTCGAGTTTGTCTAGTTTCATAGGTCTATGTGATAGAGTACAAAGGTGCAATCCTCATTCATGAAATTCAATGAGTACAACTACTCTTTTACTCAAATTTTAGCGGAATTTTGTTTTCCATCTAAAGATAGTGCCTTATTTTTGCAGCCACAGCAAAACAAATATGTATTTGTTGAATAGAATTTAAAAAATTGACAATGACGGAAAACATTTCACATCGCAACGAACCGCAAGCTTTATTTACTATCAATAATCCAGAAAGCGTAATTGAAGTTTTCTTGGACGAGGCGGCAGCAACGGTGCGTGAAGTGAAGTGTTTGAACTACAACCGTTGTAAGGAGTATACCTACTCTATTGAAGAATATTTAGATAGATACAGCCACCACCCAGCGGGCAAAGCAGTTGCAGCGAAGTTGGCGGTATCCGCAGAATAAACTGACTTTCCATTCACTCTGTTTGTATTTGGGTTAAGTGGCGCTGAGGAAAGCAGCGCCACTTTTTTTTGCTCCAAAGTCAAGACACTAATACATCTAGTACAGGAGTACGAAAAACCCCCGCCCAGGCTGCGCCTGGGCGGGGGTTATATATTCCAAGAAAACGTAATGGCTACGCCTTCTTGTAGAAAGGTAGTTTTACCACCTTCGCTTTAATCGTTTTGTTGCGAATCACCACATCGAACTCACTGCCCTCTGTGGCCAATTCCACCGGCACATATCCCATACCAATGTTTTTGCCGGTTGAAGGGCTCGCTGTCCCTGAGGTCACACGACCCACAACTTCACCGTCTTTGGCAATATCATAGCCGTGACGAGGTATACCGCGGTCAATCATCTCAAAGCCCACCAACTTTTTCGTCACGCCTTCCTCCTTCTGCTTGGCAAAGGTGTCCGACGAAACAAAGTCTTTGGTAAACTTGGTGATCCAACCTAATCCGGCCTCAAGAGGACTCGTAGTATCGTCAATATCGTTTCCGTACAAACACATTCCCATTTCTAGGCGGAGTGTATCACGTGCGCCCAATCCGGCCGGCAATAAGCCGTGGGGCTCCCCTGCCTCAAGCACGGCATTCCAAAGTTTCTCAGCATCGGCATTGTTGATGTAGAGCTCAAAGCCGCCGGCACCCGTGTAACCTGTTGCCGAGATAATAATATCCTTAACACCCGCCATTTCACCAATGACAAAGTTGTAATAGCGAATGGCCGATAAATCGGTACCTGTCAAGCTTTGAAGGATGGCTGTAGCCTTTGGGCCTTGCACCGCCAACAAACTGTAATCGTCGCTTTGGTTGCTCAAATTCACATCAAACCCCTCGGTGTATTTCATGATGTGGTTCCAATCCTTATCCATATTCGAGGCGTTGACCACCAAGAGGAAATGCTCCTCCGAAAAGCAGTAGACCAACAAATCGTCCACGATACCGCCCTGCTCGTTTGGAAAACAGCTGTATTGAATCTTTCCTGGGATGAGCTTACTCACATCGTTGGACGTTACCTTTTGAAGGAACGGCAAAGCATCCGGGCCTTCGACGAAAAATTCGCCCATGTGGCTTACGTCAAACATTCCAGCTTGCTCACGCACTGCGGCATGCTCATGACGCAGACCGCTGTACTGCACAGGCATATTGTAGCCGGCAAAAGGCACCATCTTCGCGCCTAGCGCGATGTGTACCTGCTCAAGTGCTGTTGATTTTAATTCTGTACTCATATTCTGTTGTAATAGGTTCTACTTATCCGTGAATGAGGCCTTCTGTCCCCAAATTTGAAATGACTTCCGCCTCATATTCCAATAAATCTTGCCACATCTGATCCACTTCTTCCCGCTTCCCATAAGTACGGGCCAATTTTAAAAACATCGTGTAGTGGTTGGCCTCAGAGATCATCAAAGTATGGTAGAACTCGCTGAGCTCTTTGTCCTCTAAATTCTCGCTCAGCACTCTGAAGCGTTCGCACGAGCGAGCTTCGATCAAGGCACATACCAACAAGCGATGGATCAAGCGAAGCTCGCGATCCCCACCTTTGGGAAAGAACGTACTGAGCTGGCCCACATAGGCATCCTTGCGCTCACGACCCAAGGTAAGGCCACGTTGCATGATGCGGTTGTGTACCATTTGGAAATGCCCCATCTCCTCGCGGGCGAGGGCGGTCATCTTATCTACTAATTCTGATTTTTCTGGGTAGCCCACTATGAGGCTAATGGCGGTGGATGCGGCTTTTTGCTCGCAGTAGGCATGGTCGGTCAGAATCTCTTCAATGTTCTTCTCCGCAATGTTTGCCCAGCGAGGGTCGGTCGGTAATTTTAATCCTAGCATCTTCATATTAAGATTTAGCGCCAATTCTATCTGAGAATTCTCGCGCAAAATTAACCATCAATTTGAACTCCGACACACTTGCCGCGCGTTCTTTATGGAAAATTAGCAGGGCCTTGCCGTTGCTCTCCATGTGAAAGACCGGATGACTTGCTAAAAAGGCCAAACAGCCCGGCGAGAAGAACGCGCGTATGGCCTTTTCGTCTTCTCCTTTGAGGTTGAATCGCTTATCAAATACATTGGAGCCCAGTTCGATGTCTTGCGCCCCGGCGAGGTACGAGATGCGCTCAAAAATGCGCTCCCTATCCAAGGTGAATTTGGGTAGCTTGATGCCGGTAGGCTGGAGGATTACACACGCCAGGTGCTGGCTGTCGCGCATGGTGAATTCCCCGACGTGGGTTACTACCTCGATGGCCATCAATCGCGTACTGCGGTCCTCGAGCAAATTCATAGTTTGATCGATACGGCGGTGACGGAAATAATGAAACTGGTTCACCTTGGTGTCCCAAATAGGATCTGGCCACGGTGTGTATTCTAGCCCTGCAGTACCGGCAAACTTTCGAAGCTTTTCCTGCTTGCCACTCAAACGCGTATCTGAGCTGCGTACTAGGAAAACGTCAGAGCCGCGCGTGCTCTTGCTCTGTACCCCTAGCGGGTGTGAAGACGCAGGTGCGAGCGTATCCAGACCTACTAAGTCCAAGGAACCGCCGTGCTGTTCAAAGCTTTCAACGTAGCCTGCTAAATGCTCCATCACGGTAGCGTCTACGAAGGATGTGCTGGAGAAATCGGCAATGACTTCCGCAGAAGTAGGGATGCTGTCCAGCTTGCTCTTAAGTCGCGGGTAGTTCAGGAAGTTTGCGAAGTAATTGATGTTGAGGATGTACTTGTTCTCCTCCTCTTCAAAGAGCAGTGTGTTGGGCCTGTTGAAGTAGCGCACTATATCAGCTCCCGATCCGGTAATGATTACCTGGATGACGAGGGTGGCTGCCATGCCTAGAACTATACCCATAATTAGGCCATAAACGAGGGTGGCGAACAGGGTGAAGAAGAATAAGAAGAGCTGTTCAAGACCGATTTGGGCAATCTTCCTGAATTGGCTCGGATTTAAAAGCTTATATCCAGTGAAGACTAGAATGGCCGCTAACGCAGGCAGTGGAATTTGAGTAAGGACTTCTCGAAGGAAGAGCACGAATACTAAGATGAGTGCACCGTGAAAGAAGTTGGCCGAACGCGTTTTTGCACCGTTGCTCACGTTGACCGAACTGCGCGCAATCACGGTCACTACGCTCAGGCCTCCAAGCATGCCTGAAACAGCCGTGGCGATACCCAAGGCACGCAGGTCTTTGTTAACATTGGATTTGCGCTTGTACGGGTCCAATCGGTCCATGCCTTTGATGGAAAGCAATGATTCGATGGATGCGATGAAAGTCAAGGAGATCGCGGCACCCCAAAAAGCACCCGATTGAATGCCCGAGAAATCCGGAAGGCGCCATGCGCTCATCCAATCGGCCGGGATGTTTACAAGGTATTTAGGACCAAAGAAACTTTCGCCTGTTACGTTGGTGCCTATGATTTGCGTGAGGACTGCCAGCACGACCACCCACAGCGGTGCTGGTATAGCGTGCATCCAACGCGCACGAATTTGTGAGAAGCCGATCAGGAACAACAAACTGCCGATGCCTACAATGGCGGAGCGCAGGTGCGCGGTATCTGCCCACAGCAA
>CATAPZ010000114.1:0-2887 GCA_949486955.1 Cryomorphaceae bacterium
AATTACCATGAAAAAATGTCTTGCTCTGCTGAGCATACTGTTTTTCTCTACCGCCTACGCCCAAAATGTCACTCTTAGTGGTTACATTAAAGATGCTGCCAACGGTGAAGAACTGATCAACGCCTCCATTGTCAATGAAAAATCCCAAGGAACCGTTACCAATGTTTATGGTTTCTACTCCTTAACCCTCCCAGAAGGAAAATACACCTTCACAGTAAGCTATATCGGATATGAAAGTATTGAGAAAACTTTGACGTTAAAGGAGAGCCAAACTTTAGATTTCGAATTAACGGAAGCAACGAATCAGCTTGCTGAGGTTGAGGTGACCGCGAAAAGGTTGGATGAAAACCTGAACCGCGCTGAAATGTCCACCACACAACTCACGGCGAAGCAAATTAAAGCCATCCCTCAGTTTTTAGGTGAGTTTGATGTGATTCGTTCCATCACCTTACTCCCTGGGGTAACCACCGTAGGTGAAGGGGCAAGCGGATTTAACGTGCGTGGTGGTAAAACCGATCAGAACTTAATTCTTCTAGATCAAGCTCCGGTTTATAATAGCTCGCACATTTTCGGATTTTTTTCCGTTTTTAATGGCGATGCCGTGCGCGATCTCAAACTGTACAAAGGTGGTATTCCAGCACCCTATGGTGGTCGCTTATCCTCTGTTCTCGATGTACACCAAAAAGAAGGAAATACAAAAGAATTTGCCGGAACCATGGGACTTGGGCTGCTCTCTTCTCGTTTAATGCTTGAGGGACCATTGGTTAAAGACAAGGCGAGCTTCATGATCGCGGGTCGTCGTTCGTATCAAGATGTTTTACTTAAAGCTAGCCCTAACGATGATTTGAATTCCATCATCGCAAATTTCTACGACCTCAATGCCAAGGTCAACTACAAATTCAACGACAAAAGCCGTTTGTTTTTGAGTGCCTACTACGGCAAGGATGCCTTCGGTATTCCCGGTTTGGTGAAGTTCAACTGGGGGAACTTGGGCTTGACCGGACGTTGGAATTACCTTATCACGGATAAATTATTTTTAAACGTAAGTACGATCTATTCCGATTACGATTATGCGATTGGTTTTGACTTCCCACAAGCGAAAATCGACAACATCGCTTTCATTAAAAACCAAAGCAACAAAATTGCTTTCAGCTGGTTCCCTAACGCCAAACACCAGGTTAACTACGGAGCAGAAGCTACAGTTTATGACTTCGAGCCGTTCTCGACCACGCTTGATTACATCGATAGTAATCTTGTTGATATCAATATCGAACTGCAAAATGAATATGCGGTTGAGCCTTCGTTGTATATAGAAGACAATTGGAAAGTGAACAACAGACTGACCATTCGTGGTGGACTTCGCTACAGCACATTCTACAATATTGGCGCCCGTGATGTAGTGAATTACAATCCTACTGCAAACGGTACAGTTCGGGACGATCTCATAACAGATACGTCAAGCTATGAATCCTTGGAAATCATTGAAGCCTTTGATGGACTTCAAGGGCTGGAACCGCGTTTAGGTATCAACTTCAAGACTACTGAGAATTCTGCGATAAAAGCGAGTTACAACAGAATGCGTCAATACATTCATTTGATCTCTAACACGACATCATCGCTACCCATTGATACTTGGCGTCCTGCAGGTAGGTATATCGATCCAGGAACTGCCGATCAAATTGCATTGGGCTGGAACCGAAATTTCAAAGGAGGCGAATGGCAGTTGAGTGTCGAGACGTATTATAAAAGTATGCGCGACCTCGTAGATTTTAAAAACGGTGCGCAGCCAACGGGCGTTGACAATATCGAAGTTGCTCTAATGACGGGCCGTGGAAGAAGCTACGGAGTTGAAATGCAATTGGATAAAAAAATTGGTCAATTAACCGGTTGGGTAGCCTACACCTACAGCCGCTCACAACTTCAAGTTGATTTAGGCGCAACCCCTGAGGAGTGGATCAACTTAGGACAATGGTATTCTGCGGCGCAAGACAAACCACACGACATTGCTATTGTAGCGGCATATGCTTGGAAACCGAATATTAGCTTTTCTGGTTCATTCATTTACCAAACCGGCAAGCCCTATACCTACCCTGAAGCTAAAAGTGAATTCGAAGGAATCATCTACCCGTTTGCTTTGAGTAGAAACAATAGCCGAACGCCAGCCTACCATCGCCTCGACTTAAGCATGGATATAGCCGTTCCTAATAAAAAGGATAACGACCTAAAAGGCAGCTGGAACATAGGTGTATACAACGCTTATGCTCGTAAGAACGCTTTCAGCATATTCTTTGAAGAAGAATTAGACGACAACGGAGATCCAACAGGTCAAACTAAAGCGACTCAGCTCTCCATTTTTGCCACCGCCATTCCAACAATTACCTACAATCTAGATTTCTAAGTCATGAAGAAATTAGCCCTATTTAGCTTAGTAACGATCGTTTTTACTTCTTGTGAAATCGATGTTACCGATAAAGTAAAAACAGATGCTTACGACGGTGCTGCATTAATCTCTGTTAGTGGCGCTGTAACTGACATACCAGGGACAGGAACCTACATGGACCTTGCCATAAGTTCACCTTATCTAGAAACTTCCGATGCTGCGACTGTTACGGGAGCAATGGTAGAGATCTACGAAAACGATAGCCTAATAAGCACGCTAAGCGAAAGCTTAAATGGTCGCTACGAAGACTCAACACTACTAGCAACAGTTGGTCACGGCTACCGAGTGGTTATTACGGTTCCTGAAGGGTATGGAGATGCTACTGGTGTATGGGAAACTACCTCAGACGTAGTTAATGCGCCATTTACTTTTCTTTCGCCAATGTTTCCTATTATGGAGGACGACAGTAGCTGGATCGATTTCAGAACAGGGGACTCTGTGTATTAC
>CATAPZ010000115.1:0-1624 GCA_949486955.1 Cryomorphaceae bacterium
AAATTGACTCGTAGACAAATGGTACAACGCATGGCTATGGCCATCGGTGGTACCCTCGTAGCCCCAACCGTGTTGTTGGAGAGCTGCTCGTTCGATCCAGACACCACAACTGCAGGCCCACTGCGCCTTGCGATGCTCGATGCTATTGCAGAGACCATCATCCCCCGTACGGCTACCGCTGGCGCCCGCGACGCAAAGATTGGCGCGTTTATCGACGTGATGATCCGCGATTGCTACTACCCGGACATGCAAGAGAAATTAAATTCCGGCATCAAGGAAATCGCCGTGGAAGGTAAAAGTGCTATCGGCCGTCCTTTTGAAGAGGCCACTCAGATGGAGCGGGAAGAATTCCTAAACGCATTTGACGAAGCCGCCCAAGCGGACGGCAATCACTTCTTTAGAACCCTCAAGGAGCTTACCCTTCTTGGTTACTTCACTTCGGAAGAAGCCGCAACTGATGGCGTGATTAATTACGAACCTGTACCTACAAAGTACGACCCGTGTGCACCTGCGGATGAAAATACGAAGGTGTTCTACTCCAATATTTAATCGGTAGAGTGAACCGTTCTGGCAGGTGTTTTTTATTGCCTGTTTAGCCTGCCAATAAACTTCGCTCGCTTACACTGGAAAAACCCGCGCCAATCTTGGTGTGGGTTTTTACTTTAAAATAACCCTCGATACACCTTTAAGTAATTCGTTGACAATAGCTTAGCGAAGCATTCGTTGACTTGTTTTTGATTAGTGTTAAGGATTAGAAAAACTCGACAATGCCGCCCGACGGTTGTGCTGTCGGGTTTTTCATTTCTCAAATTTTTCAGTACGCTTTTGCCATCGATTAGAGATGTAGCCCACATTCCGTTTTGGGGCTGTTGTTCCAACGTCCCTCCCTGCCCTTGCCCGGCTGGGTACAGTGTTTACAACCAATGCTGAAATACCCCTTCGATTGCAACGGGTGGAACGGCAGTAAGTGATCTTTGATATAGGCTTCACGCTGCTCACGCGTCACATCTAATAATGGATAGAACTTAATCACTCCTCCGCGCTCTTCAAAAATGTCTAAGGTCGCGCGACGGTCACTTTGCCAGCTCATCAAGCCGCTGACCCAAATCTCGTGTTCCTCTTTAAGCTTCTCCAGCGGCTCCACCTTATTAATGGTACAGCAGTAATCCGGATCCTTGGTCCACGTTTCGTCCTTGGTGGTGAACTCGTGTTTCCAAGCCTCAGCGCGCACCTCGCGCGTCTTCAACCCGTACACCTTGGTTAAGTATTCTTTGTAAATCAAGGTCTCTTCGAAATGGTAGCCTGTATCGATAAACAGCACTTCTTGTTCCGGCTGGTACACCGAAAACAGGTGCAGTAAATAGGCAGAAGTCGCGGCAAACGAGCTGGTCAACATCACATCACTGGTCGTGAAGTGACGGTACAGTTCGGTAATGCGCTGCTCCGGTTGAAGTGGTCTAAAGATGTCATTAAGCTCTGCGATAGATAGGCGTTCGTCGACCTTCATGGGCTTAAAGTTGATATTCGTGACAAAAGTCACGTTTTGAATTTAATTGACCAATTCTCTTCCCAACTTTATCTCCATCCCAAGCTGTGTCTACTTTGAGATACTCCGAAAATAACC
>CATAPZ010000116.1:0-5154 GCA_949486955.1 Cryomorphaceae bacterium
GAAAGGTCTTCTTAGCCCTTCGCTTTCTGCGAACGACGAATAATAAGATAGCCTGCAACTACAGTTACTGCTACGGTCGATACGAGCCAAAGAGAAAATGTATTCATAATAATGGGGGGTAGGTTTATGGTATTCTGTTACTCCACGGTAACCGATTTTGCAAGATTACGTGGACGATCCACATCACAGTCTCTCATCACAGCAATGTAATAGCTCAAAAGCTGAAGTGGAATCACCGTTAGTAGTGGCGTAAGTGCTTCAAGTGTTTCTGGTATTTCAATCACGTGGTCGGCGCTCTGAACAACCTCAGTATCCCCTTCTGTAACTACCGCGATCACCTTTCCGTGACGCGCTTTTACCTCTTGAACGTTACTTACTAGCTTTTCGTAATGCCCGGCATTCGGAGCAACAACGATAACAGGCATGTTTTCATCAATAAGCGCGATAGGACCGTGCTTCATTTCAGCAGCTGGATAACCCTCTGCATGGATGTATGAAATCTCCTTAAGCTTCAAGGCACCTTCTAAAGCGATCGGGAAGTTGACCCCACGACCCAAGTAAAGGGCGTTATCAGCATCCTTATAAAGAGCAGAAATCTCTTCCACGAGTTCCTTCGACTCGAGTACTTTCTCCACCTTTTTAGGAATAATGCTCAATTCATTTAGAAGCGCACGGTATTGCGAAGTTGAAAATTCGCCGCGAATCTTACCAAGCTCCAACGCCATCATCGTTAGTACGGTTACTTGAGAAGTAAAGGCCTTCGTCGAAGCCACACCTATCTCAGGTCCCGCGTGGGTATATGCACCAGCGTGCGTTTCGCGAGCAATAGTTGAACCAGGTACATTACAAATACCAAAGACCAATGCGCCGGCTTCTTTAGCCATTTTAATGGCAGCGAGTGTATCGGCAGTTTCTCCACTTTGAGAAATGGCGATCACCACATCGTTTTTGCGAATAATAGGATTGCGGTACCTGAACTCTGATCCGTATTCAACCTCAACCGGAATACGCGCAAATTCTTCGAACAAATACTCCGCAACGAGTGCACTGTGCCAAGAGGTTCCACAGGCCGTCATGATGATACGGTCGGCATTGCGGAAACGGTCGGCATATTCTTCTAGACCGCTCATCTTGATCATCCCTTGCTCTGGCAAAAGACGACCACGGAAGGTATCGTAGATGGCACGCGGCTGCTCGTAGATCTCCTTCATCATGAAGTAGTCGTACCCGCCCTTCTCAATGCTTTCAAGGTCCATCTGAAGTTTGTGAACTTGAGCATCTACGGACTTATCACTTTCAATCAAACGAATGTCTAATTCGCCTTCAGCAGTTAGTGTGGCCATCTCTCCGTCCTCCAGATAGATGGCATCTTTTGTGTATTCTAGGAATGGCGTTGCATCAGAACCAATGAACTTCTCGTTGACGCCTAAACCGATAACCAGTGGAGAGCCTAGTTTGGCAACTATTACTTCTTTCGGGGTGTTCTTATCGTAAATACAGATTGCATAAGCTCCAATCACTTGAGTCAAAGCAATACGCACCGCCTTTCTCAGTTTACAACCTTCCTGATCTTGGATGTATTGGATAAAGTTGACCAAAACTTCAGTATCCGTTTCACTGTGAAATTCAAAACCGTTGTCTTTGAGCAGTTCTTTCAGCGCTTGGTAGTTCTCGATGATACCATTGTGTACCAACACAAGATTACCCGAATTGCTGACATGCGGGTGGGCATTTTCATCCGAAGGTTGACCGTGGGTCGCCCAACGGGTATGTGCAATACCTGTAGAGCCTGAAGTGTCGCCGGCAAGGGCGAGTTCTTCCATGGCCTTGACCATGCCTTGCTTTTTGTATAGGGTGATTTCGCCGTTTTGCGCGAGTGCTACACCTGAGCTGTCGTAACCACGATATTCTAGGCGCTTGAGGCCGTTGACAAGAATGGGAAACGCGTTACGGTCTCCTACGTATCCTACAATACCACACATAATGAAATTGGTTTAGTTGGTTGGTTACGCAAAAGTAATGCTTCTTAATTACTGCGCGTATAGTAGACGTTAAATTCCGCAGGAATTAAAGGGTGCATACCACCTCCTAAAACCACACGGTGAATGTTACCGCTGCTCGATGAAGGGGCCAAGAACACAGGCAAAACATCTTCTCTATCGTTTACGAAGTCGTGCACCATACGGGTCACGTTGAACGTGTAATTGAACTCGCGTATATCTGTTCTAGCAACCGTCCCTCCAGTTGAGTTGATGTCGGATAAGTAGTCTTTGATAAGACGCTGAACAGTATCTTGATCTTGTATGACAATCAAAGAACCCGGGAAGCGGTATTGACCCGCAGTACCTTGAAGCACATCAAAAGACAGTTCTGCTTTATTTATTGAAAAGCCTTTACCAATAAGAGTGTCTAGACCCGGAAATTTCAAAAAGGTACGTACACCCGAACCACCTTGGACATAGGTAAGGACCTCACCGTTTACCGTATCCATCATGTCTAAGTCGAACTGCGCGTTAGCATAATCGTTCGAAAAGAGGTTGTAGCTCAAAGTAGGGTCGCCAAAGTTCTGGCCGAAGGTCAGGTTAAACACCTTAGCTATGGTATCATCTTCTCCAGTATGGTAGTACAGCTCAATCAACGAACCTGATGCTTCTAAATTGAAGTAGCCGGCTATAGAGGAGCCTACGCCTTCATCCGTAAAATAGAGTCCAGGTACTTCCTTCACGAAGTCCTCGTTATCTGCGAAGTGGCTCGCACCATCAATGGCAGCATCAAAAACGTTGGTTTGGAAGTACGACGGATCCGCATCAAAAGATAGGTAGCCTACCAAAGTATCGACTCCATTATATACAGTATCTCTTGGACCTAGAACCAAGGATGTATCGGCAATGGCTGGACCATAGTTCATGTCACGATTCGAATAATAAGAAACGGTATCGTATTGCTCCTCCAATAGCGGGTATACTTTCAGGTCAATTTCATCACCCTCCACGCCATAATAGCTCGAGTATGCGACACGGACTTTCACTGAATCACAAATGGTGCCTTCACCAAAGTCTGGCGAGGATTTAGACAAAAGAATACGTGTAAAGAAAGAGGCATTTGTACGACCGAAAATAGGGTCGTCGTAATTACCTAGTATTACCTGTGCAGGATTCTTCGTGCTAATACTGTCCCAGCTTTGGGTGTACGACACTACTGGAAAGGTCAGCTTCTCTCCTAATTCAGGGCGGTCATCTACAAACTTACCTGAACCAATGGAGCCGTTGCTTTGCTCACACGAAGTGAAAAGTACAGCAGCGATAAATAGGCCTAGGGCTAAACGAAATTTACTCGGCATCGCTTTCAACAAGGAGAGATTCATACACCTTGATGGCTTCTTCCGGCTGATCCATGAATGCCGAACCGTCGATAACCTCTACACCAATTGATTTTGCATATTCTGCAACCTCATCTGTGTTTTCCTCACCGAGGATAAGTACATCCGAATACTTTGCCGCCAATTTTTGCAGCTCTACACTCGTTGGTGCTTCCAAGCCCTCAGTTAGTGAAGTATCGATTTCATCAAACTCCATCCCAGCTTTCAATTTTGGACCTAATGTTCCATCAAATCCGTTATCGTAGGCAGAGAAAATCACTTTCGCATCCTTGAAGATAGGGTTCTCGCTTTGGAACAATTTCAAATACATAGGAACCAGAGCAGACATCCAGCCGTGAACGTGAATAACATCAGGCTTCCATCCTAGTTTCTCAACGGTATCAATAGCACCTTTTGAGAAGAATAAAGTACGTTCATCGTTGTCCTCAAAGTACTTGCCATCTGCATCCGTATAGGTAAACTTGCGTTTGAAGTATTCCTCGTTATCAATGAAATAAACTTGCATACGCGCTCCAGGAACTGATGCTACCTTAATGATCAACGGCATGTCCATGTCGTTAATCACTACGTTCATACCGCTCAATCGAATAACCTCGTGTAACTGATGACGACGCTCATTGATTACCCCGAAACGAGGCATGAATACGCGAACCTGGTGGCCACTGTTATTCGTTTTCTTAGCTAGGGCTAAAGTTGTGCTTGAAATCTTGTTCTCCGGTAGGTACGGGTGAATCTCCTGTGAGATAAACAATACTCTCTTGCTATCCATACGGAATAGATGTTTTAAAACTAGTGGGCAAAGATACCTTTTTTTGGCGCTTTTTCCTAAGAATAGCCTAGTTTTGAGCCCTTTTACAGCCCAAAATGACCGTTTTAAGAAGTCTTTTAGAATTAAACGCGTGGCGAGCACAGATTGGTGAGCAAACCCTTGGGTTCGTTCCAACTATGGGTGCCTTGCATAGGGGTCATATTAGTTTGGTCGAGCAAAGTCTTTCCATGGCCGATCATACCCTGGTGAGCATATACGTGAATCCAACCCAATTCAACAATGCGGAGGATTTAGAGAAGTACCCATCAACCCTCGAGCAAGATTTAACCCTTCTTAGTGCAACAGGCGAAGTGATTGTATACCTGCCCACTCAGAGCGATTTGTACCCAAATGGACTGCATTCTCGCAACTTCGATTTCGGTGCTCTGGGCACATTTATGGAAGGCACTGGACGACCAGGTCACTTTGAAGGAATGGCGACGGTAGTCACTCGATTCTTTGAAATCATCCGACCAGATCACGCATTTTTTGGGGAAAAGGACTACCAGCAACTCGCCATCATTAAGCAAGTGGTTGCGGACGAGAATTGGCCCGTGGAAATTATACCCTGTGCCACACTTCGCGAAGAAGACGGCCTGGCAATGAGCAGTCGAAACCTCCGTTTATCTGCTGAACAACGAATCGCAGCCAAGGAGATACACCGAATTCTTTCGCAGTGGATTAAAGGTGCTGATTTCACTTCGTTAGAACCACAAGCTGTTCAAAAAGAACTCGTCCAACAAATCAATAAAAATGACCACCTCGAGGTGGAATACTTAGAGTTTAGTGCCTCAAATACCTTAATTTCGGTAGAGCACTTCGATTTAAATGTTCCTACAAGAGTCTTCGCTGCTGTTCTGTGCGGAAAAGTTCGCCTTATCGATAACCTTCCTCTTTTTTAATCTACTTTTGCGCCATGCAAATAGAGGTCGTAAAGAGTAAAATTCATCGCGTAAAGGTCACAGGA
>CATAPZ010000117.1:0-3454 GCA_949486955.1 Cryomorphaceae bacterium
TCTTCTCCGAAAGCATAAAACTTCACTGCCGCATTCTTCCCTTTCACTGGGTCAAAGCGTTCGTCGACCAAAGTATTTACTTCTAATTGCATACGAACGGCTTGAACACGTGTCAATGCGGGAACCTCATCGTGGCTCCAACCTGCCGGTGCAAAACTGCCTGCCTCTCCTTTCAAAGACCAAGAAGATTCCTGCATTTGTCCCCTGCCAACGACTGGTAACATGAGCAATGCCGCTAAGATTCCAATAAATGCTTTTCTAAACACCATCCTTGTAAAGATAACGCTTCGACTTCGCAGAAATGTGCGAACAAACTCCAGAAAAATTTCAATGTATTCACAGGCAATGTGAACAACCTCACGGGCTAGTCAATCACCTGGCCGATCAAATCGTAATCGTGTGCCTCGACAATCTTTACTTGGCAGAAATCACCAATCTTTAGGTAGATGTCCTCCGCAGGAATAAGCACCTCGTTGTCCACATCTGGAGAGTCGAACTCTGTGCGACCCACGAAGTAGTTGCCTTCCTTGCGGTCAACCAACACTCGGTATTCTAAACCAATTTTTTGCTCGTTGAGCGCTCTAGAGATGCCCATTTGTAAAGCCATCACCTCGTCTACGCGCTGCTGCTTCACTTCCGAAGGTACATCGTCCTCAAGGTTGTAGGCGTGCGTATTTTCCTCGTGGCTGTAGGCAAAGACACCCAAGCGATCAAAGCGCTGTTCTTTGACCCAATCAAGCACGACTTGATGGTCTTCTTCCGTCTCGCCAGGATACCCCGCGATCAATGTCGTACGAATAGTAATGCCCGGTACCTTCTCGCGCATCTTATCAAGCAAAGCATCCGTCTTCGCCTTGGTCGTACCGCGGCGCATGCTCTTCAATACAGGATCTGCTATGTGTTGCAGCGGAATGTCAATGTAGTTACACACCTTCGGCTCCTCACGAATCACATCTAAGACGTCCTCAGGGAACCCTGTAGGGAACAAGTAATGCAAACGGATCCATTCGATGCCCTCCACTTTTACAAGGGCGCGCAGCAAATCTGCTAATTTGCGCTCTTTATATAAATCCAAACCGTAGTAGGTCAAATCCTGCGCGATGAGAATGAGCTCTTTGGTTCCTTTTGCAGCGAGCTTTTCAGCCTCTGTAACCAAATCCTCTATCGGCGTACTTCTGTGTTTTCCGCGCATCAGTGGAATGGCACAGAAACTACACGGGCGATCACACCCTTCAGCAATCTTCAAATATGCGAAGTGCTTAGGCGTAGTGGTCATGCGCTCACCCACTAATTCGTGCTTGTAATCTGCGCCCAACACCTTGAGCAATTGCGGCATATCACGGGTACCGAAGTAGGCATCCACATCCGGAATCTGCTCTTCAAGGTCGGGCTTGTAACGCTCAGATAAACAACCCGTTACATATACCTTTTCTACCTCTCCACGTTCTTTCTTTTCTGCATAATGCAAGATGGTATTGACACTCTCCTCTTTCGCATTATCGATAAAGCCACACGTATTGATTACTACAATGTTGTTCTCATCCTCTTCCGGGGCTTCGTGCACCACCTCTTTGCCGTTGGCTTTGAGCTGGCCCATCAATACCTCACTATCATAGATGTTCTTCGAACACCCGAGGGTCACAACATTGATCTTGTTCTTACGAGTGGAGCGTGTACGCATTTATTTCTGGAATAAGCTTGAAGCAAAGGCTTCAGGGTTGAACAACTGTAGGTCTTCGATGCCTTCGCCGACACCTATGAATTTTACAGGAACACTTAATTGATCAGCAATCCCGATCACAACACCACCTTTCGCAGTACCGTCCAGTTTGGTGACGGCCAGCGAGGTAATTTGTGTAGCTTCAGAGAATGCTATGGCTTGATTTAAGGCATTCTGTCCGGTAGACCCGTCCAGTACAAGCAATACCTCGTGCGGCGCATCCGGCACTACTTTTTGCATGACGCGCTTCACTTTCGAGAGCTCGTTCATCAAATTCTTTTTGTTGTGCAAACGTCCTGCGGTATCGATGATACACAGGTCCGCTCCTACACTTACCGCGTGTTGAATGGTGTCATAAGCCACAGAAGCCGGGTCAGAGCCCATCTCCTGCTTAATCACAGGCACATCGTTACGTTCTCCCCATACGGCGAGCTGATCGATTGCCGCTGCTCTGAAGGTATCCGCAGCACCCAACACAACTTTATATCCTTTGGCTTTGAACTGGTGGGTCAACTTACCAATAGTGGTCGTCTTACCTACCCCATTAACCCCAACGACCATCAGTACGTATGGTCCATCGGTCTTTGGAAGCTCAAAGTCTTCCCAGGCACCGCCAGTGTGTTGCATGAGTTCAGAAATGATTGCATACAACATGTCCATCATTTCTGTTTCACCCATGACCTTGTCACGAGCAACACGCTCTTCCAAGGCTTCAATAATCTTCACTGTGGTATCTAAACCTACATCCGAGGTAATAAGCGCCTCTTCAATCTCGTCTAATGTATCGTCGTCAAGTTTACTCTTACCAGCTACAGCACGCGAAATCTTCTCAAAAACAGAGGTGCGCGTTTTGTCCAACCCCTTGTCAAGTGTCTCTTTCTTTTCGCTGGTAAAAAATTTCTTGAAGAAGCTCATAATGACTTGCCTTAGAATAAAAAAACCACCCTAGTACTAGAGTGGTTCAAATATCGTGAATAAAGACGGATCTTATTTCAAAAAATCTTTCGCTTCGTCCTTACCGACAACACGCTCTTCAAAAGAGTAAGAACCTTTCGCGTTCTTTACCATGTTGATCACTTTCGTGTACTGCTTAGAGTCACCTGTCTTAAGCGTTGCTACTACTTTCTTTGCCATCTTATTTAATCTCTTTGTGAAGAGTCATACGCTTCAGGATCGGGTTGTATTTCTTCAACTCCATACGATCTGGCGTGTTCTTCTTGTTCTTAGTTGTAATGTAACGAGAAGTACCTGGCATACCTGAGTCTTTGTGCTCTGTACACTCTAGGATTACTTGAACGCGGTTACCTTTCTTGGCCATGTCCTATTCTTATTTAACAACGTATCCGTTTGCTTCAGCTTCTTTGAGCACAGCAGAGATACCTTTTTTGTTGATAGTTTTCAATGTAGAAGCAGCTACTTTCAAAGTTACCCAACGATCCTCTTCTGGGATGTAGAACTTCTTAGTGAACAAGTTCGCGTTGAACTTGCGCTTGTTCTTCTTATTTGAGAAGGAAACGTGGTTTCCTGTCATCGCTTTCTTTCCTGTAAGATCACAAACACGTGACATAATCTTTATCTTTTCTGGGTTCTACCAAAATGGTTTGCAAAACTAAGTCAATTCTTTCTTTCCCACAACTATGATGCAGGATAATCTTCGACTTCTTTTACTAACAAATTCAAAGCGGCAAATATAGTCTTCTGAATATTGCGCTCGCGCACCTTCCCAAAGACAAA